>NZ_JBVKBI010000003.1:0-81000 GCF_055639035.1 Streptomyces sp. NPDC107654 | reverse complement strand
GCGAGGGGAAGGTCCAGGACGACCCCTGTCTGCGGGCGTGTTTCAGGACGTGGCGCGCTGCTGGCCTGGGGGCACCCCCCTCCACAGACCAGCCGACTGGTGGGGCGCCGCCACCCCGTTCCTCGGCCTGGCATGGACCGGTCAAATCTGTCACTCTTTCGGCAGTCGCCGCCCTGACCCCATGAGGGGGCGACGGGCATCCCCGCACCGAGATCGCGGGGGCCCCGCCCGCGGCCGTCCCGGCGCACCCCAGCCGGACCGGCGGCCGTTCGAGCAGGCCGGGATCCCGGCCGCCACGAAGGAGTAGCGTGTGAGACCGATCCCCCACAAGGCCCTCGGCGCCGGCGCGCTGACCGTCGCCGCGGTGGCCGCCCTGGTGCTCCCCGGCACCCCCGCCACCGCCGCGCCTGCCACGGCCCCCGCCGCCTGCACTCCGGCCCAGGTGGTCGCCAACGGTGGCTTCGAGAGCGGCACTTCACCCTGGACCGCCTCCTCCTCCACCGTCATCACCAGCCGCTCCGGGCAGACCGCCCACGGCGGCAGCTCCTACGCCTGGCTGGACGGCGCCGGCACCACCCGCACCGACAGCCTCAGTCAGAGCGTGACCATCCCCTCCGGCTGCGCCGCCGCCACCCTCACCTTCTGGCTGCACACCGACACCGCCGAGACGACCTCGTCCATCGCCTACGACAAGCTCACGGCGAAGATCGGCGGCACCACGCTCGCCACCTACTCGAACCTGGACGAGAACAGCGGCTACGTCCAGAAGTCGATCGACGTCTCCTCCTTCGCCGGCCAGACGGTGACCCTGTCCTTCACCGGCACCGAGGACTCCAGCCTCCAGACCAGCTTCGTCCTGGACGACATCGCCCTCGACACCTCCGGCGGCTCCACCCCGCCCGGCACCGACGCCACCCGCACCCCGGCCGCGCCCGCGTACACCGTGAACCTCAGCAGCGACACGAGCGGCACCGCCTGGACCGGGCACGAGAGCGTGACCTTCACCAACGCCTCCGCCACCGCGCTCGGCGAGGTGTACCTGCGGCTGTGGGACAACTACCACGGCAGCTGCGACGCGATGCCGATCAAGGTCGGCAACGTCACCGGAGGCACCGCCGGCGCCCTCTCCGTGGCCTGCACCGCGCTGAAGATCGACCTGCCGAGCCCGCTCGCCCAGGGCCAGAGCGCCACCATCGGCTTCGACCTCGGCATCACCGTGCCCAGCGGTGCCGACCGCTTCGGCCACGACGGCGCGTTCAGCTTCCTCGGCAACGCCCTGCCCGTCCTCGCCGTACGCGACAGCGCCGGCTGGCACCTGGACCCGTACACGAACAACGGCGAGTCCTTCTACTCCCTCGCCGCCGACTTCAAGGTCACCCTCGACCACCCCAGCACCCTGCTGGTCCCGGCCACCGGCACCTCCACCGACACCCCCGGCTCCAGCGGGCGTACCGTCACCACGGCCACCGCCGCCAAGGTCCGTGACTTCGCCTGGGCCGCCGGACCCTTCACCAAGATCTCCGGCACCTCGGCCGCCGGCGTCCCGGTGAACGTCTACTCCGTCTCGGGGATCAGCTCCTCCAGCGCCCAGTCGATGCTCTCCACCGCCAGGACCGCGGTCGACGCCCACGCCGCCCGGTTCGGCGCCTACCCGTACGGCGAGCTGGACGCCGTCATCGACAACAACTACTGGTTCGGCGGCATGGAGTACCCCGGCTTCGTCCTGGACCTGGTCAGCACCACCGCGCTCACCCACGAGATCGGCCACCAGTGGTGGTACGGCATCGTCGGCGACGACGAGTACACCAGCCCCTGGCTGGACGAGGCGTTCACCGACTACGCCACCGACCTCGCCCTCGGCAAGACCGGCGGCAACTGCTGGAGCAGCGTCTCCTGGGCCTCCGGCGCCGAGAAGATCACCAACTCGATGGCGTACTGGGACGCGCACTCCTCCCGGTACTCCACCGTGGTCTACGGCTACGGCAAGTGCGCCCTGCACGACCTCAGGCGCGTCCTCGGGGACACCGCCATGGCCAAGCTGCTGAAGGACTACGCGAGCGCCCACTGGTACGGCGTGTCCACCACGGCCGAGTTCAAGGCGGCCGCCCAGGCCGCCACGAGCACGGACCTGACCTCCTTCTGGACGCAGCACCGCATCGAGGGCTGAGCGACACCCACATGGGTCAACCACCGGCCGCGGACAGCTTCGTTGGGCGGTACCCGGGGTGCGGGACGACCCCGCCCCGGGTCAGATGGGAACGTGCGAATCCCCATATCCCGTTTCCGCGGCCGGTCCCGCCTCTGCCTCACCGGCGTCCTGACCGGCCTGCTCCTGTTCCTGTCCAGCCCCCCGGCCGTGCCCCGGCCGGCCGGGGGCGCACCCGAGCGCGGCAGCGCCTACATGGGCATCGGTGTCCTCGCCCATGACGGCGACACCGGCACCCGTCCCCCGGACGCCCGCGCCTCCCAGACGGAAGGCGTCGACGTCTCCAGCCACCAGGGCGACGTCGACTGGCAGACGCTGTGGGACAGCGGCACCCAGTGGGCGTACACCAAGGCCACCGAGGGGACGTACTACACCAACCCCTATTTCGCCCAGCAGTACGACGGCTCGTACGGCATCGGCATGGTCCGCGGCGCCTATCACTTCGCCACCCCGGACACGACCGGCGGCGCCGCCCAGGCCGACTGGTTCGTGGACCACGGCGGCGGATGGTCGGACGACGGCAAGACCCTCCCCGGCGCCCTCGACATCGAGTGGAACCCGTACGGCGACGACTGCTACGGCAAGTCGCAGAGCGGCATGGTCGACTGGATCCGCGCCTTCCTCGACCGCTACAAGGACCGCACCGGCCGGGACGCGGTCATCTACACGGCCACCAACTGGTGGACCCAGTGCACCGGCGACTACGCCGGCTTCGCCCCCGACAACCCCCTGTGGATCGCGCGTTACGCCTCCACCGCCGGGCCGCTTCCCGCGGGCTGGACCTCGTACACGATGTGGCAGTACACCTCCAGCGGGCCGACGGTCGGCGACCACGACCGCTTCAACGGCTCCAAGAACGGCCTGCGGGAGTTCGCAGGCGACCCCTCCGCCACAGTGGAGGGGTGACGGGCGGTCAGCCCGGCCGGCCACAGGCGGTCGGACGGCGCCGCCGGAAGCCGACGCTCTCCGCGGACACGGCGGGTGCCTCCGAGGAACCGAGGAGGACACGGCCGGCGCCCTCCACGGGCCGCGGGCGACCTCCCCGGTCTGCCGCCGTCAGCGTCCCGGGTGCGTCCGGACTGCGCGGTGCGGTGCGGTGCGGGGAGACTGCCAGGAGAACGTGGGTGGTGGGGGCCAGAGGCGTCCGGGCGCCGGCACTCGGCGTGGGCGTTCTCGGCTCGCTCGCCGAGGACGACCCCGACCGCACCCGCCCGCCTGCCGTTCCCGCCCTCGCCATGACCGTCGTACTCGCCGCCCGGGTGCCGGCGGCCGGGGAGCGGCCGTCTCCTGGTGCGGTACGGCACCCGCGGCAAGCCAGTGAGCAGCGCCGGTTAGGCTCGACGCGTGCCGCACGTCGAGATCCTCCAGCTGCTGGTGTCCCCGGTGCACCGGCTCGCCGGCCGGCCGGGTGACGGCCTGCCCGAGCTGCCGCCCGGCGAACTGGTGACGACGGCCGAGGTGCGGGCGGGCCTCGGCATCGTCGGCGACCGGTACTTCAACCACCCCGCCCACCGCAACGCCTCGATCACCCTCATGGCGGCCGAGCGGCTGCCGCGGCCCGGACCGTACCCGGCCGACCTGTTGCGGACCCGGCGCAACGTCCTGCTGCGCGGTGTCGACATCGACGCCTACATCGGCCGGACGGTCTTCCTCGACTGCGGCACCGGACCGGTGGACCTGGAGGTCCGCAGCGCCGCCCGGCCCTGCGCCTGGATGGACACCACCCTCGGCCCCGGCGCCCAGCGTGCCCTGCGCGGCGGCGGGGGAGTGCGCTGCCGGCCGCTGACCGACGGCGTCCTCGCGGTGGGGGCCGCCGTGTTCGGAGTGCGCGAGGCCGGGGACGGCGCGCACGGCACCCCATGAGCACGGCGCATGTGTACGGAGCATGGGCGCAACGCGTGAGTACGGCACATGAGTACGACGGCTCAGGCGCCGCACCCCGGAGATCGTGAAGGCTGAGGGCATGACAACGCCGCCACCCCCTCCGACGCCGTCCCCCGCCCACCCGTACCAGCCCCACCCGTACCAGCCCCACCCGTACCACGGCCCGGTGCCGCAGCCCGCGCCGGTCCGGTCCCGGCGGCGGGCGGTGGCGGCCGGGGTGATCGCGCTGCTGCTGGTCGTCGCGGGCGTGGCGGCGGCCGTGTGGTGGGGGCGCGGCGGGGAGGACGGGCCGCTCGCCGGCCGGCCCCGGGTCACGGACGCCCGCGCCGGCCTCTCCTACGGCGTCCCCGACGGCTGGAAGCACGACGCGGCCGACGACAGGAAACTGATCGGCGCGTTCTCCTCGCAGATCCGCAACGCCCCCACCGCCGGCGAGAGCGGCGGCACCGTCCTGGCGGGCCGCGCCGGGCAGACCGTGCCCCGCGCCGGCCTGAAGCGGACGACGGAGTCCGCCGCCCGCTCCAACGCCGAGTTCTTCTTCCCCGACAGGCCCGCCACCCTGCAGGAGTCGCACGCCACCACCCTGGACGGCCAGCCGGCGCACACGGCCGTCCTGCGGATAGAGGGCGAGGACGGCACCGCCCGCCTGGAGATGACCGTGGTCACCATCCACGGCGAGCGCACCTCTTTCCTGCTCGGGCTCACCACCGGCGAGGAGGACCCGTCGCTCGCCCGGGACGTCGACGCGGTCCTCGCCACCGCCACCGTCGACTGACCCCGGCCGCGCTCACCCGCCCGAGGCGGCCAGCTGGTCGGCCAGCCGGTGCGCCTGGGTGAGCAGCGCACCGTAGGTGGCGACCTGGTCCGGATCGTCCGTCGTGGAGCGGACCAGGTCCCGGCGCAGTTCCTTGAGCGTGCCGCGCAGTTCCGCCACGGCCTCGCGCAGCTCGTCCTCGCACTCGTCGCCGAACCGGCTGTGGCTGTACAGCCGCAGCGCGCGGGCGGTCCCGCACAGGAACTCCGCGTACCGGCGGGCGAGGGCGGGGTGCGGCCGGGGCGCCGGGCGGTCCTCGGCGGCGGCCTCCAGCACCGTGCGGGTCACCTCAGCGGTGTGCACGGCGGCGTAGTCCAGCACCAGGAGGGCGTCGTCGTACCCCTTGCCGGGCCCCGACGCGGAACCGGAACGGCGGCGCGGGTTGGCGCGCAGGCTCTCCCGGCCCCACTCGACCGCCGAGCGGGCCTGCTCCACGAGCCCCTGCAGACGCAGCGCGCGCTGGTGCCAGGCGTCGGCCTCCTCGGCGTCCCAGCGTCCCGCGGCGAGACCGTCGGCCACGGCGTGCAGGATGTCGTGGGCCTCCTCGGTCGCGTCCCGCAGCATGGCATGGGTGTCGCGCAGATACAGCGGCGGCCGGATCAGCGCGTTCACGGCGATGCCGACCACCGCCCCGAACAGGGCTTCGGCGAGCCGCGCGGCGGAGGTGGCGACGGTGACGGAGCCGTTGGTCAGGACGAACAGGGCGCCGGTGGCCGCGTAGATGCCCTGACTGCCCAGCCGCCGCCACTGCCCCAGCAGCATCACCAGGGGCAGCACCACCGCCATCGCGGCCACCGTGCTGTGCAGCACCAGTCCGACCGCTGTGGCCGCGACGGTGCCGGCCGCGATCGCGCCGAGCTGCTGCAGTCCGTGCGCGATCGACCGGTACACCGTCGATTCCACCAGGACGACCGCCACCCACGGCGCGACGAACGCCACCGGCGCCCCCAGCCACCAGCCGGCCACGGCCCAGGCCACCCACGCGGCCAGCGCCGCCTTCACCGCTTGGACGGCCAGGTCTCGTTCCCGGCCCGGCCCCGCCAGGGCCCGCCGCGCCGCTCGTACCGCGGCCGACAGGTCCCACCGGACGGCCTCCCAGGTCAGTCGTATTCCACGCACGGCGATTCGGGTGCCACTTCCGGCACCGGTTCATGCCATCAGGCCGGCGAGGACGTGGAGCCGCTCTCGGGACCGAGGACGCCGAGGGGCGGCGGCGGGGGGCAGGTACGTACGAAGACAGGGCATATAGGTATGAAGACAGGGGACGAGCCCGGGGACGGGCCGGCCCGCCCTCGCCCGGTACGTCGACCTCCACCTCACGGAGACCCGCCGGAGCGCCGCGGCCCGCTCCCAGCCGCCGGTCACACCAGGCTCGGCGGGGTCCAGTCGGCGTGCCGCAGGATCGCCCGCATCGTCGCCCGGGACGGGGCGAGACGCAGACCGGTGTCGCGCAGGGCGACGGCCAGCGGGTGGGCCAGCTGCTGGCCCATCCGGCCGGCCTGCCGGGCGGCGCGGGCGACCGACTGGGCCCGGGGGCGGCGCTCGGCGTCGTACCGGGCCAGTGCCGCGCCGACCGACGGCTCCCCGGCGAGCGCGGCGGCCAGGGTGGCGGCGTCCTCCAGGGCCTGGCAGGCACCCTGTCCGAGGTGCGGTGTCATGGCATGGGCCGCGTCGCCGACGAGCGCGACCCGTCCGGCCGTGAACGCGGGCAGGGGGGTGACCAGTTCGTGGATGTCGTGGTGCAGGACCGCCTCGGGGCGGGTGGCGGCGAGCAGCCGCCGGTGTACTGCGGCCGTGCCGCCGCCCGGACCTCGGCGCCCACGCCCACGGCGTCCAGCGCGCGCAGCCCGTTGGCGTGCAGGGAGATGCCCGCGCCCGCGTCGGCCAGGGCGGCGGCCCGCTCCACCACCCGGACCTCCCAGCCGATCCGGCGCAGCCCCAGGGCCGCGGCCAGTCCGCCGATACCGCCTCCGACCACCACCGCCGTACCGCCCATGCCGGCCCCCTTCGTCCCTCTGTGCCTGTCACCCGGCTTCTACATCTGTAGAAGGACCCTAGCGCGGCGTTCTACAGACGTAGAAGCGGGGTGTAGAAAGAGGGGGTGGCCACAGACCGACGTACTCTCCTCGCCGACACGGCGATCGCCGTGCTCGCCGACAGCGGCATGCGGGGGCTGACCCATCGCGCCGTGGACCGGGCCGCGCAGTTGCCGCCCGGCACCACGTCCGCCTACTACCGCACCCGGCAGGCGCTGCTGACGGCGCTGGTCCGGCGGCTCGTGGCGCTCGACCAGGAGGAACTGGAGCAGACCGGGGCCCGCACGCCGGTGCCCCGGAGCGCCGACGACCTCGCGGCGGGCATCGCCGAGCTGATCCGCACGCGGCTCACCGGGGAAGGCCGCCGACGGTCCCTCGCCCGCTACGCCTGCGCCGTCGAGAGCGCCCACCACCCCGAGCTGCGCGAGATCCTCGTGCCGCGCGACAACGAGGGGCGGCGGGTGGTGCGCGCCTTCCTCGCCGCGCAGGGGGTGGCGGACCCGGAGGACCGTACGGTGACCCTGCTGACCTGCGTGGACGGGCTGGTCTTCGACCGCCTGGTGCACGGTGGGAGCGTCCGGGAGGAGGAGATCCGAGGTCTCGTCGCCGCCGCGCTGCGCTGAACCGTACGCCAGGGGGTCAGGGTTCGGCCGCCGGCGGCGGCATCGAGCGCAGCGCGCTCAGCACCGCCCAGACGACCGAGACCAGCGGCACCGCCACGACGGCGCCGATCACACCCGCGACGATGCTGCCCGCGATGACCGACACCGCCACCACCAGCGGATGCAGCCGTACCGCCCAGCTCATCACCACCGGATGCAGCACGTGCCCCTCCAACTGGCCGATCACCACGATCAGCACCAGCACACCCGCCGCCGTCAGCGGCCCCCGCCCGGCCAGCGCGACCACCGTGGCCACCCCGAGCGCGACCGGAGAACCCACCAGCGGGACGAACGCGGCGAAGAACTCCAGCAGGGTCAGCGGCAGCGCGAGCGGCACCCGCAGCACGAACAGGACCACGCCGACCAGTACGGCGTTGGTGCCGGCCACGATGATGATGCCGCGCGTGTATCCGGAGAACGTCCGCCAGGCCGCCCGTCCCGCCTTGTCCCACACCCGCCGGGCCCCGCTCGGCAGCAGCCGCTCGCTCACCCAGCTCCATAGGTGCTCGCCGGAATAGAGGAAGAAGACGGAGGCGAACAGCGCCAGCGCACCGCCGGTCACCAGTTCCACCACCCGGCCCAGCTGGCTGACCGCACTGCTGAGCAGCGCCGCCCGGTGCGCGGCGACGTACTTCGTCACCTGGTCCTCCAGCGCGGAGAGCGCACCGGGCCCGAGCCGGAACGGCGGTCGGCGCAAAAACTCCTCGATACGGCGCACACCACCCCCGAACTCACCGGCGAGCCGGCTCGACTCGCCCGCCACCTCGCTGCCGACCAGCGCGAGCAGCCCCAGCAGCAGCACCAGGCTGCCCACCAGGGCCACCGCCACGCTCAGCGGCCGGGGCAGGAACCGGGCGAGCAGATCGGTCGGCGGGCGCAGCACCGAGGTCACGACGAGTGCGAGGAACAGGGCGACGGCGATGAGCTGAAAGCTGCCGAGGACGACGAAAACGCCGTAGACGCCGACGCCGACCAGAATCAGCCGCCAGGCGTAGGCGGCGGCGACCCGCAACCAAGGCACCGTCCGCTCGGCCGGCGGCACCGCCACCGACTCCGCGACCGACTCCGGACGGGGCGGTGCCGGCAGCCGCACGGAGTACGCCGGCCGGCTGCCCAGCACCACACCCGCGGCCCGGCGCCGGCCACGCCGTCCGGCCGTCCGCCGGCGCGCATCGCCCACCACGCCCCGCCTCCTCTCCGCCCGCGCCCGCCCGCCTGGCGGCCTGTCACCTCCACAGCACCGTAAGCACGCGACGGCGATGCGGCGCGCCCAGCGCAGCCACGTGCGACCAGGCGGGTCCCGCGGGACTCGGGCGGGTGCGGCGGGGCACGGCGAGCGTCTTATGGCGGGGCGAACGGCTTACGGCGGGGCGCGGGCCCGGTGGGGGCACGGGGAGCGGCTTCCCGCGAGGCGAGCGGCTTCCGGTGGTGGCTCGGGCAGGCGGGGCGCGGCGCGGGCTTCCGGCGGGCGGCTCCGGCCGGGCGCGGGCAGGCGTGGGGCCGGAGCCGGAAACGGCGGTGCCACGCGGGGGAGCGGTGCCAGCTGGGACGGAGGTGGCATCTGGGACGGAGGTGCCATCGGGACGGAGGTCCGTTCGGGGCGGAGGTGCCGTTCGGGACGCCGGTGCCGTCCGGGACGGAGGTGCCAAGGCGGCGGTGCCATCCGCTCACAGGACCTTCACGCGCGGCGCGGATCGCTCACCGGGTCAGGGGCACCCGCCGGGTGTCGCCGGCAGGGAGGAAGCCTCCAGTGATCACCGTCGCACTCGTCTTACTTCCAGGGCTCAGTCTGCTGCTGTATGCGCTGGACCGGGTCGAGGACCGGTGGCTGTCGCGGCCGACGGCGGTCCGTCGGCCCCGGCACCGCCGCCCGGCGCGGTGACGCCGTCACCGAGCGGCGCGGGCGTCTCGCCGCACCGGCGGTAACGGGAGATCGCCTTTCCGAGTTCGACGCGTTCCATCTCGGGAAGAGCGCCGCCCCGCGCGTAGTCCAGGATGTGCTCGGCGACGGTCCGCAGCTTGACGTTGGTGCGCTGGGAGACGTCGCGCAGCGCCCGCCAGGCCTCCTCCGGGGCTATCCGTCCCAGCACGACGACGGCGCCGATGGCCTGGTCGATCACGGCGTGCGAGGTCACGGCGCGCTGCAGTTGCCGGTTTTCTTCCTGCAACCGGTGGTACTCCGACGCCAGGTCGGTGGCCGAGAGCAGGACCAGCGGCTGGTGCCGGGAGAGGGCGAAGAAGGCCATGGAGCACCTTTTCCAGTGGGGGGCGTCACTGTCCCGCCTGCCCCCGGTGAGCGCGTGCACACGAAGTGAATCAGCATGACGGCCCCGGTCACGCCCCTGTCGCGCTCCGGGTCCGCGTGGCGCCCCGGTCGACTGCCGGTCCGTGTCGCGCGCGGCGCACCCCGCTTCAGCCCCGCCCCGCTTCCCGTCCGTCTCCCCGGACCTCAGCCCTCGATGTCCTGCACCGCCCGCTCCACCGGCAGCAGCTCGCGGATGTCCGAGGGCAGCGCGTGGGCCATCCTCTCGGTGAGTTCCGGGGCGAGGGCGGCGTCCAGTACCTCCATCACGGCCGCGGCCTCCCGCAGGGCCGTGTCCTCGTCGGTGCCCACCCGGACGGCGATGCGTCCGGCGAAGGCGGTCAGCCCGAACCGCTCACCGGCCGTACCCGAGTCCGGGGCGGCGGACGCGTCGGCGGCCTCCCGCATGGCCGCCGCCATGTCCGGCGGCAACTGGGCGGCCACGTGCCGGGCCAGCCCGGACGGCAGCCGTTCCGACAGCGTGCTCACGACCGCGTGCGCGGCCCGCTCGGCCGTGCCCCGGTCGGGGAGCTGGGCCAGCGCCTGCACCTTTCCGATCATCTCGTCGTGCCGCATGAGACCGGTCCCTTCCGCACGAAGTGCCGACGGTACGCCCGTCAGCCGGGCGTAGCGGCACTCGTCGAGTACCCCGCGGCCGCGCCCGGTCACGGGTGACAGGACACCGGCCCCGTCCGCGTCGGCCGCCCGTCGCTGGGTACGCGTCGGCAGCGGAGACCTACGGATCCGACGAGCGAGGCGCGCATGGCGGACGGGGCACTGGCGGCATCGTTGTGGGACGTCCACAACGGGCAGGGACCGAGGCAGCTGGCCGAACTGGGCCTCGCGCTGCTGCTGTCGAGCCTGATCGGCTGGGAGCGTGCGGCACAGCAGAAGAGCGCCGGGCTGCGCACCCACACGCTGGTCGGTATCGCCAGCGCCCTGATGATGGAGGTGTCCCAGCACGGCTTCACCGCGGTGCTCGGCCTGGACAACGTCTCCTTCGACCCCTCCCGCGTCGCGGCGCAGATCGTCTCCGGGATCGGCTTCATCGGCGGCGGGCTCATCTTCGTACGACGGGACGCCGTACGGGGCCTCACCACCGCGGCCACGGTATGGCTGACCTGCGCGGTCGGCATGGCCTGCGGCGGGGGACTGCCCGTGCTCGCGCTGGCGGTGACGGCGCTGCACTTCCTGGTGGCGCGGGGCTACCCGCGGCTCACCTCCCGCCTGGTTCCCGGCACGGCGACCGCCGCCTTCGAGGCCCGCCTGACCTACCGGACCGGTACGGCGCTGCTGCCGCGGCTGATGGAGGCCTGCACCCGGCGCGGCTTCCGCATCGTGCGGGTCAAGGTGGAGCGGCTGCCCGGCCGCACGGACGACGCCGCGCGGGTGCTGCTGCAGCTGGAGGGCACGGAGGACCCCTCGCGGCTCGCCTCGGAGCTCTTCCTGGACGACGGTGTGCTGGACGTCGAACTGACCGCCGCCACGGACGACGAATAGCCTCCGCCGGACGGCGAACAGCCCCCGCCGGACGACGGACACCCGTCGCCACTGACGACGAACAGCCATCGCCACTGACGAGGAGAGCGGGCGCGCCGACGACACACAGCGGGCCCCGCTCTGCGGCGCTCAGTCCCCGGCCGTCACTCCTCGCAGTCTCCGGCCGTCACTCCTCGACCGAGTCCTGGGTCCAGGTCCAGGCGTACTGGAGCCAGTCCGCCACGGCCAGCGCACCGAAGCCGCCGCACACCAGCCGGGTGAGCCGGGGCGCCGCCGCGTAGGAACACACCAGGGCGCCGGTGGCCCAGGCGGCGGTGCAGAACGGGCAGGCCAGCAGGTCGCCGGCGGCCCGCCGCAGCCCGCTGCCCCGGGGCTGGTCGATGACCTCGTTGCCCTTTCCCTGGCCCGCGCGGCGGGTGAACGGCGCCCGGAGGAAGCTGGTGACCTTGTCCTTGGTGAGCAGCCGGGACGTCTTGTACGCCGCTGCGCCGAGCAACGCCACGTCCCAGGGCGGCACCTGCCGCGGCAGCTGTACGCCCCGCCGCCGGGCCACCAGCGCGAAGGTGCCTACCCCGGTCGCGAACACGGAGGCGAGGGCGGCGTAACCGCCCAGGGGTACGTCGTCCTGCTCGGCGTAGCGTTCGGCGTCGGCGTTCATGAGACTTCCCCGGCCTCCCGTTGTGTGTCCGAACCTGTCACGAGCGCAACGAGTTCCCCACCACACAGAGGCGACACGTGACGTTCCCGTCCTCACCGCGGTATGGTATTCATCGGCTGATGAATTTAGCTTCGTTCCGCTGATTCGGGTTGCTCCGCTGCTCCGGAGAAGGGCAGGACCGTGATGGAGAAGACCACCTGCTGTGTCGTGGGAGGCGGTCCGGCGGGCATGGTGCTCGCCCTGCTGCTGGCACGGGCCGGGATCGAGGTGACGGTCCTGGAGAAACACGCCGACTTCCTGCGCGACTTCCGCGGCGACACGGTCCACCCCTCGACCCTGGCCCTGCTGGACGACCTGGGACTGGCGGAACGCTTCGCCCGGCTGCCGCAGCGCCGGGTCCGCACCGTCCAGCTGCCGGTGGGCCCCGGCCGCTCGGCGGTCACCGTCGCCGACCTCTCGGCCCTGCCCGGCCCCCACGACTACGTGGCGATGGTGCCCCAGTGGGACCTGCTGGACCTCCTCGCCGACGAGGCGCGGCGCGAGCCGTCCTTCCGGCTGCGGATGAACACCGAAGCGACCTCCTTCCTGACGGAGTCCGGACGGGTCACCGGGGTGCGCTACCGCACCTCCGACGGCCGCACGGGCGAGCTGCGCGCCCTCCTCACCGTCGCCTGCGACGGGCGCGGCTCCCTCGCCCGCTCCCTGCCGGAGCTGCGCCTGCGCCGCTTCGGCTGCCCCATGGACGCCTGGTGGTTCCGCCTGCCCCGACGGGACGGCGACCCGAGCGGACTCGTCGGCGGCGCCGGCGAGGGCTTCCTCACGGCGATGATCGACCGGGGCGACTACTGGCAGTGCGCCGCGCTCATCCCCAAGGGCACCGACGCCGAGCGCCGCGCCGCCGGCCTCGACCGGTTCCGGGCCGACTACGCCGCCGGCGTCCCCTGGATCGCCGACCGCACCCACGCCCTGCGTTCGTGGGACGACGTCAAACTCCTCGACGTGCACCTGGACCGGCTGCGCCGCTGGCACCGCCCCGGCCTGCTGTGCATCGGCGACGCCGCCCACGCCATGTCCCCGGTCTTCGGCATCGGCATCAACCTCGCCGTCCAGGACGCCGTGGCGGCCGCCCGCCTCCTCACCGAGCCCCTGCGCGGCGGGACCGTGGGCCTGCGCGACGTTCGCGCGGTGCAACGCCGCCGCCGGCCCACCACGGTCGCCACCCAGGCGCTGCAGCGCGCGGCCCACGCCCGCTTCATCGCCCCGGTCCTGCGGGGCCGGCCGCCCCTGGGCAGCGCCGAGCGCGCCCGGCGCCTCGCGGGCCTGGTCGCCGGCTCGCCCCGGCTGCGCCGCCTGCCCGCGTACTTCGTCGCGTACGGCGCCCTCCGCGAACGGCCCCCCGCCGAAGCGGTCCGACGGCCGGCACCGGACACGGAAACCACCACGGCCGCACCACACCCGTGACCCCGACCGCCACCGGCCACCCGCCTCAGGTGACGTACCCGATCTCCCGCAGCCGCTCGCGCACCCGACGCGCCTCCTCCGGCGCGTCGGCCAGGCCGTAGGCGCGCAGGGCCTCCTCCACACAACCGGCTCGGGAGAGGCGAGGCCTCCTCCAGCCGGCCCGTCCCGGCCAGGGACACCGGATGCGGCCGGCGCGGGTGAATGCGTCAAGCGACTCTTCGAGACGGCCGGCTGCCCGCAGGGCTCGCTTCGCCTTCACGGTGACCCAGGCGGTCGCTTCCCTTCGCGCGCGGCCGAGGCCCTGCACCGGCTCCCGTGCCCGCGGAGCGGCCTCGACCTCCTCCTTCCGGTCACAGCCGACCCGAGACCGGCGGGGCCGTAGCCCGGCGACCGGTGACGCGGCGTGACCGGCGCGCCGGGGACGGGCCCGTCGGCCATGGGCGTGGGTCAGGTCACATATGACCTGGTTCGCACTTCCTCCCGGCCGTGCCCGGCGCCGGGCTACCGTTGCGTCGAGCCCCTGTACCCCTTCGCATCGGACGGCCCGGCTGTGCTCACTGACCTGTCTCCCCTGATCGCCGCGACGGCTCGCTGGCTGACGGTGGCCTACCCGCCGTCCGGCGGCGCGCTGGCCTCCGCGCTGTGCGAGGCGCAGGCACGGCAGGCGGTGACGGTCGCCGCCTGGCTGCGCTATCCGACCGAGATCGACGCCGGTCTGGTCACCATGGCGGGCCCCGGCGGCACGGCACGCCTCGACTGGATCACCGGCGCCGAGGCGGCCGACGGCCACGCGGCCGAGGAGTGGGCCTGGCGGACCTGGGTGGACGAGGTGGTGGCCAGCTGGGCCGCCGCGCTGCTCACCGACACCGAGCTGGCCGGGCTGGCCATCGCCGGGCTGGCCGACGGCGAGCACACCGCCGGGCCGGCCGAGTTCCGCCGACTGCTCACCCCGGACGACGTCGACCGCAGCGCGGCGGCCCTGCTCCGCCACCCCGACCTGCTGGCCCCCGTCGCCGGACTGCACCGCGATCAGCTCCTCACCCGTCTGGACCCCGGCCGCTCCCTCGCGGCCTGAGACCGACGCGTCCGGACCGTCGAGCAGCGGGCGTCTTCGCCTGTCCGCCGGGGCACGGAGACACACGGCGGCAGGCGCGGGGCGGCGCCGTCGGCGCGGCTGGGGCCGGCCGAGCGCGTCCGGGACGGCCGGCCTGCGCGCAGGCATCGCGCAGGAACCGGCCACCCGCCGGTGCACCCCTTCGCGCCTCCGGACCGCGCGCCCGCAGACCGGATCCCCCGGCCCGCATGACCCGGCCCGCACGCGCTCGGACCGCGCGCCCGCAGACCGGATCCCCCGGCCCGCATGACCCGGCCCGCACGCGCTCGGACCGCGCGCCCCCAGACCGGATTCCCCGGCCCCGCTTGACCCGGCCACGCGCCCGGACCACGCGCCCCCAGCTCGGATTCCCCGGCCCGCGTGACCCGGCCCGCACGCGCCCAGACCGCGCGCCCCCAGATCGGATCCCCCGCCCCGCGTGACCCGGCCCGCATGACCCGGCCCGCATGACCGAGCCGCCCGCTCCCTCAGCCCCCGGTGTCGTTCGCCCCCGCACGGGTACTGCGGACCTGACGCGCGAGCCGGCCACCGAAGCGGCGAGGCCCTGCGGCGCGGCCGCTCAGGATCCGTGCGGCACCCGGACGGGGGCCCGCGGCCGGCCTCCGCTCGTCATGGGGAAAGGCTCGGCCATGACCTTCAAGAACCCCGTCCACCGCGGCGGACCGCGCCGCAGCCGGTTCGACCAGCTCGCCGAGTACGCCTCGAACTTCACCAGCTCGCCGCTGTTCTTCCTGTTCTGTCTGCTGCTGGTCGGCTTCTTCGTCGCCGCCCACATCGCCCATCTGCGGACCGAGCTGCTCCTGCTCGCGGGCGAGTCCATGACGGCGGTCACCCTGCTGCTCCTGGCGCTGCTGAAGAACGCCGAGATGCGCGCCGAACACGCGATCCAGCGCAAGCTCGACGCGATCGCCGCTGCCCTGCTGGAGGCACACCGGGAGGACCGGGGACAGGCCTTCGAGGACCTGCGCCATGCGATCCGGATGGAGGAAGAGACCTGAGCGAGGCCGGCGAAACGCCGCGGCGGTCCTTCCCGGCGCCCCCGTGAGCGACGACCATGCCGTGTCATGAACATTCTGCTCGTCGCCAGCGCGTTCAACAGCCTCTCCCAGCGCCTGTACGCCGAACTGTCGGACCACGGGCACCAGGTCGACGTCGTCCTCGCCGCGCACGGCCCCGACCCGGTCCGGGCCGCCGTGCACGAGACGCGCCCGGACCTCGTCGTCGCGCCGATGCTCCGCACGGCCCTGCCCGAGGACGTGTGGCGGGAGCACACCTGCCTGATCGTGCACCCCGGTCCGCCCGGTGACCGCGGCCCGTCCTCCCTGGACTGGGCCATCGCCGACGGGGCGGACCAGTGGGGCGTGACCGTCCTGCAGGCCGAGGCCGGGATGGACGCGGGCCCCGTCTGGGCGGCCGAGCCGTTCCCCGTGCCGCCCGTCGGCAAGAGCGACCTCTACCGCAACGAGGCCTCCGACGCGGCCGCCACCGCCGTCCTGACGGCCGTACGGCGCTACGCCGAGGGCGCCCACAAGCCGCTCCCGCAGACCGACGAGTCGGTCACCGTCGTCTGGCGCGACTTCTTCCGGCAGGAGCGGCGCCGCATCGACTGGGAGCACGACGACACCGAGACGGTGCTGAGGAAACTCCGCGGCGCCGACTCCCAGCCGGGCGTCCTCGACGAACTCCTCGGCCGCGAGGTGTTCCTGCACGGCGGGCACCCCGAGGACCGGCTGCGCGGCCGTCCCGGCGCCCTGCTGGCCCAGCGCGCGGGCGCCGTCTGCCGCGCCACCCGCGACGGCGCCGTCTGGATCCCGGAGCTGCGCCCCCGCCGGAACTCCGGCGATCCGGCGCCCTTCCGCCGGCCGGCCGCCTCCGTCCTCGCCGCCCGCGAGCCCGCACTCCGCCTCCCGGAGGACCCCGCCCCGCTGGAGCTGCCGCCCGGCCGGCGCACCTGGACGGACATCCGCTACCGGCAGCGCGGCGACGTCGGCTTCCTCGCCTTCTCCTTCCCGGGCGGCGCGATGAGCACCGACCAGTGCCGCAGACTGCTCGCCGCCTACGAGCACGCGCTCACCCGGCCCACCCGCGTCCTCGTCCTGGGCGGCACCCGCGACTTCTTCTCCAACGGCATCCACCTCAACGTGGTCGAGGCGGCCCCCGACCCGGCCCGGGAGTCCTGGGACAACCTCACCGCCATGGACGACCTCGTGGAGGCCGTGCTGCGCACCACCGACCGGCTGGTGGTGGCCGCCCTCGGCGGCAACGCGGCGGCCGGCGGGGCCATGCTCGCCCTCGCCGCCGACGAGGTGTGGTGCCGTACCGGCGTCGTCCTCAATCCGCACTACCGCCGTATGGGCCTGTACGGCTCCGAGTTCTGGACGTACACCCTTCCGCGCCGCGTCGGCCCGGAGCCGGCCGCCCGGCTGACCACCGAGGCGCTGCCGGTCAGCGCCGCGTCCGCCGAGCGGCTCGGTCTCGTGGACCGCCTGGTGCCGGCCGCGCCCACGGAGTTCCCGGCCGAGGTGGAACGGCTCGCGGACGGCCTCGCCGCCGCCCCGGACCTGGACCGGCGGCTCGCCGCGAAGGCCGCGGCCCTCGCCGCCGACGAGCGGGCACGGCCCCTCTCCTGCTACCGGGAGGACGAACTGGCCCGCATGCACGCCATCTTCTTCGACCCCGAGGCGCCCTACCACGCCCTGCGCTCGGCCTTCGTCCGCAAAACCCCGGGCGGCTCCCCCCGGCCCCTCGCCCCGGCCGACCCCGCTCCCGCCGGCCTCCCCCCGGCCGCCGGAGACCTCACGTGACGCCGCCGCTCCTGGTGGCCGGCGTCGGCAACATCTTCCTCGCCGACGACGCCTTCGGACCCGAGGTGATCCGCGCCCTGGACCACCGCCCGCTGCCACCGGGGGCACGGGTCCACGACTACGGCATCCGCGGCCTCGACCTCGCCTACGACCTGCTGTCCGGCTACGCCACAGCCGTCCTGGTCGACGCCGCCCCCCGCGGTCACCGTCCCGGCACCCTCTCCCTCGTCGAGGCCGACCCCCCGGACGGCACCGTCCCGCCCGAGGCACACGGCATGGACCCGGCGAAGGTGCTGGCCCTGGCCACCCACCTGGGCGACGAGCCGCTGCCCCGGATCCTCGTCCTGGCCTGCGAACCCGGCGTGCTCCCCGGCGACGACGACATCCTGCCGGGGCTCAGCACACCGGTGCGGGACGCCGTCGGCCGGGCCGTGGACGCGCTGCACACGCTCGTCCCCGCGCTGCTCGCCGACCCCGCCGGGCCCCTGCCCCCGTTGGGCCGCCCGATGGAATCCGGGACCGCGCACGCGGCTGCGCTGCCCGGCACGGCGGCCCACGCGGCCGAAGATCGGTGAGACCCCGGGCCGCACCGATGCGGCCCGGGCCCCGTCACCGCATCCGAGGAGCAGCGCCATGTGCCGGTCCGACCTCAGACAGGCCGTCCTGGCCAAGAACGACGGCCTGGCCGAAGGCCTGCGCGACGACCTCGCCCGGCAGGGCGTGACCCTGGTCAACCTGCTGTCCAGCCCGGGCAGCGGCAAGACCGAACTCCTCGCCCGGGTGCTGGCCCGGGCGGGGGAGCGGGGCGTACCGGTGGCCGCGCTCACCGCGGACCTCGCGACCGAGAACGACGCCGAGCGGCTGGCCCGGTCCGGGGCGCCCGTGCAGCAACTGCTCACCGACGGGCTGTGCCACCTGGAGGCCCGCCAGGTCCGTGCCCGGCTCGCGGACTGGCTGCCGCCGGACACCTCCGTGCTCTTCGTGGAGAACGTCGGCAACCTGGTCTGCCCGGCCGCGTACGACCTCGGGGAGACGCTGCGGATCGTGCTGATGGCGGTCACCGAGGGCGAGGACAAGCCGCTGAAGTACCCGACCGCGTTCGGCTCCGCCCATCTCGTCGTGATCACCAAGACCGACCTGGCCGGACCGGCCGGCTTCGACGAAAGCCTCTTCCACGAGAACGTGCACCGGGTCAACCCCGGCGTGGAGATCATCCGGTCCTGCGCCCGCACCGGCACCGGCGTCGGCACCGTACTCGACCGCGCCCTCGCCGCCCGCGACGGCGCCCCACTCCATCACCCACCCCTCGCCCCCCACCCGCACCACCACCCGACGCCCGACCCCGCCGCCGCGCCGCACCTGCACCTCCCCTCGGCACCGGGCTCCGCCCAGGACCCGCACCACCCCCCGGCCTCCGCCCCCCTCTCGTGACCGCGCCCGCCACCGGACCGGTCCGGCGTCGGATCACCGTGCGGGGCACGGTGCAGGGCGTCGGTTTCCGGCCGTACGTCCACCGGCTCGCCGCCGACTTCGCGCTCGCCGGGTTCGTGAGCAACACCGCGGACGGCGTGCTCATCGAGGTCGAGGGCCCGGCGGAGGAGGTGGACCGGTTCGCGGGCCGGCTCGCCGAGCAGCCGCCCCCGCTCGCGACCGTGACCGGCGTCGGCAGCGAGGACGTGCCCGCCACCGGTGTCACCGGCCCCTTCGCCATCCGTCCCACCGAGCGGTCCGCCGGCCGCACCCAGCTCCCGCCCGACACCGCGACCTGCGCCGACTGCCTGCGCGAGCTGGCCGACCCCGGTGACCGCCGGCACCGCCACCCCTTCGTCACCTGCACCCACTGCGGCCCCCGGTTCACCATCGCCACCGGGATGCCGTACGACCGCCCGGCCACCACCATGGCCGGTTTCCCGATGTGCCCCGCCTGCGCCCGCGAGTACGGCGACCCCGCCGACCGCCGCTTCCACGCCCAGCCCGTCGCCTGCCCCGACTGCGGACCGCGGCTCGCCCTCGTCCCGGCCGCCGGTCTGGAAGTCCGCCCGGCCCGGGACGCGGAGGCCCTCGCCACGGCACGGGCGCTGCTCGCCGCCGGGCGGATCGTCGCCGTCAAGGGCGTCGGCGGCTACCACCTGGCCTGCGACGCGACCGACGACCGGGCCGTGGCCACCCTGCGCGCCCGCAAGGAGCGCGGCGGCAAGGCCTTCGCGGTGATGTGCGCCGACCTCGCCACGGCAGAGCGCGTGGCGGTGCTCTCCGCCGCCGAACGGGACGCGCTCGCCGGCGTCCGCCGCCCCATCGTCCTGCTGCGCCGCCGTACGTCCCCGGACCGTCTGCGCCTCGCCGACCAGGTGTGCCCGGGCAGCCCGCACGTCGGTCTGCTGCTGCCCTACACGCCCGTGCACACCCTGCTGTTCGGGCTGCCCGGCGATCCGCCCGGCCCGCGGGTGCTGGTCATGACCAGCGGCAACCGTTCCGGCGAGCCCATCGTCACCGACGACACCGAGGCGCTGACCCGGCTGGCGGGGCTCGCCGACGCCTGGCTCACCCACGACCGGCCCATCGCCTGCCCGTGCGACGACTCCCTGCTGCGCGTCCGCCCCGACGGCACCGAACAGGTCCTGCGGCGCTCCCGCGGTCACGTCCCCCGCCCGCTGCGCCTCCCGCTCCCGGTGCGGCCCACGCTCGCGGTCGGCGGCGACCTGAAGAACGCCCCCTGCCTCGGCGAGGGCGAGCAGGCCTGGTTCGGCCCGCACATCGGGGACATGGGGGAACTGGCCGCCCTGGACGCCGCCGAGCGGGCCGTACGGCACCTCGCCCGCCTCACCGGAGTCGTCCCCCGGCGGGTGGCCGCGGACCGCCACCCCGGGTACCACTCGACCCGCAGGGCCGCCCGGCTCGGCCTGGGCGAACCGGTGCGGGTCCAGCACCACCACGCCCACATCGCCTCGGCGATGGCCGAACACGGCCTCGACGGCACCACCCCCGTGATCGGCGTCGCGTTCGACGGCACCGGATACGGCGACGACGGCACCGTCTGGGGCGGCGAGATCCTCCTCGCCGACTACACCGGCTACCGGCGCCTCGCCCGCCTGGCCCCCGCCCCGCTGCCCGGCGGCGACGCCGGGGTGGCCAACCCCTGCCGGCTGGCCCTGGCCCGGCTGTGGGCGGCGGGACTGCCCTGGACACCGGGCCTGCCCAGCGTCGAGGCCTGCACGGAGACCGAACGCGCCGTTCTGCGGCAGCAGTTGAACAGACAGCTGGCCTGTGTGCCGACCTCCAGCATGGGCCGGCTCTTCGACGCGGTGTCCTCCCTCGTGGGCCTGTGCCAGCGTGCCGGGTACGAGGCACAGGCGGCGCTGGAACTGGAGGCGGCGGCGCTGGAGGCGCGGGACGCGGACGCGGTGGCCTACCCGTTCGGGTCCGCCGACGGAGGCCGGGACATGGACCCGGCCCCCACGCTCCGCGCCCTGCTGGACGACCGGTCCCGCCGCACCCCCGTACCGGTCATGGCCGCCCGCTTCCACCGAGGCGTGGCCCGCGCGGTGGCGGAGGCCTGCCACCGGGCCCGTACGGAGACCGGCCTCACCACCGTCGCCCTCACCGGCGGTGTCTTCGCCAACGCCCTGCTGGAGGAGGAGACCGCCGCGCTGCTGACCGCGGCCGGTTTCCGCGTCCTCCGGCACGGCGAAGTCCCCCCGAACGACGGCGGTCTGGCTCTCGGCCAGCTGATGGTCGCGGGAACAGCAGCCCACCACGAGACGGAGTGACCCATGTGTCTGGCAGTGCCCGGCAAGGTCGTGTCCATCGACCACCGCGCCGACCCGCTCACCGGCCTGATCGACTTCGGCGGCGTACGCAAACAGGCCTGCCTGGAGTACCTGCCCGACGTCCGGGTGGGGGAGTACGTCATCGTCCACGTCGGCTTCGCGCTGCAGCGCCTGGACGAGGAGTCGGCCCGGGCCTCCCTGGAGCTGTTCGGGCAACTGGGGCTGCTGGAGGAGGAGTTCGGCGACGCCTGGGAGCAGGCGGCGCGACAGGAGAACGGAAGTGAGGCCCGGTGAGGTACATCGACGAGTTCAACGACCCGGAGCTGGCGCGCCGGCTGCTGGACGAGATCCGGGCCACGGCCACCCGGCCCTGGGCCCTGATGGAGGTCTGCGGCGGCCAGACCCACTCCATCATCCGTCACGGCATCGACCAACTCCTGCCGGAGGAGGTGGAGTTGATCCACGGACCGGGCTGCCCGGTGTGCGTGACCCCGCTCGACGTCATCGACAAGGCCCTGGAGATCGCCTCGCGCCCCGAGGTGATCTTCTGTTCCTTCGGGGACATGCTGCGCGTGCCCGGCACCGGCCGGGACCTGTTCCGGGTCAAGGGCGAGGGCGGTGACGTACGCGTCGTCTACTCGCCGCTGGACGCCGTGGACCTGGCCCGCAGACACCCCGACCGGCAGGTGGTGTTCTTCGCCATCGGCTTCGAGACCACCGCCCCCGCCAACGCGATGGCCGTCCACCAGGCCCGCCGGCTCGGCCTCGCCAACTTCAGCCTGCTGGTGTCCCACGTCCGGGTCCCTCCGGCGATCGAGGCCATCATGACCGCCCCCGACTGCCGGGTGCGGGGCTTCCTCGCCGCCGGGCACGTGTGCAGCGTGATGGGCACCGACGAGTACCCGGACCTCGCCGAGCGGCACCGCGTCCCGATCGTCGTCACCGGCTTCGAACCGCTGGACATCCTCGAAGGCATCCGCCGCGCCGTCCACCAGCTGGAACGCGGCGAGCACCGGGTGGAGAACGCCTACCCCCGCGCCGTGCGCGAGCAGGGCAACCCGGCGGCCGTCCGCATGATCGAGGAGGTCTTCGAGGTCACCGACCGCAACTGGCGGGGCATCGGCCGCATCCCCGGCAGCGGCTGGCGGCTCGCCGACGCCTTCCGCGCCTACGACGCCGAACACCGCTTCGACGTCACCGGCATCCGCACCGAGGAACCCGCCGAGTGCCGCGCGGGCGAGGTCCTGCAGGGCCTCATCAAGCCCACCGAGTGCGCGGCCTTCGGCACCACCTGCACCCCGCGCACCCCGCTCGGCGCCACCATGGTCTCCAGCGAGGGCGCCTGTGCCGCCTACTACCTGTACCGCCGGATGACCGACAGCCCGGCACCGAAGAGTCCCGCACAGGAGATGAACCCCGTTGGCTGACCTCGCCACCGAATCCCCCGAAGCGGTCGTCGACCCCGCGAACTGGACCTGCCCCGCCCCCCTGCGCGACCAGCCGGTCGTCGTCATGGGCCACGGCGGAGGCGGCGCCCTGTCGGCGGAACTGGTCCAGGAGGTCTTCGCCCCCGCCTACGGCAACCCCACGCTCGCGGCCCTCACCGACTCGGCCGTCCTCGACCTGGGCGGGGCCCGGCTGGCCTTCTCCACCGACTCCTACGTCGTACGGCCGCTGTTCTTCCCCGGCGGCAGCCTCGGCGACCTCGCCGTCAATGGCACTGTCAACGACCTGGCGATGAGCGGCGCCCGGCCCACCCATCTGTCCGCGGCCTTCATCCTGGAGGAGGGTGTGGAACTGGCCGTGGTCGCACGCGTCGCCCGCGCCCTGGGGGCCGCGGCCGAGGCGGCCGGCGTCACCGTCGCCACCGGCGACACCAAGGTCGTCGAGTCGGGGCACGGCGACGGCGTCTACGTCACCACCGCCGGCGTCGGCCTCGTCCCCGCGGGTGTCGACATCCGCCCGCAGCGCGCCAGGCCGGGCGACGCCGTCCTCGTCAGCGGCCCGATCGGCCTGCACGGGGTGGCCGTGATGAGCGTCCGGGAGGGTCTGGAGTTCGGCGTGGAGATCACCTCCGACACCGCGCCGCTCGCGGACCTGGTGGCGGCCATGCTCGCGGTCACCCCGGACATCCACGTCCTGCGCGACCCCACCCGGGGCGGCCTCGGCGCGTCCCTGAACGAGATCGCCCGCGCCTCCGGCACCGGTGTCCGGCTGCGCGAGCGGGCCGTACCCGTCCCGGACGAGGTCGCGAACGCCTGCGGCTTCCTCGGCCTGGACCCGCTGTACGTCGCCAACGAGGGCCGGCTCGTCGCCTTCGTCCCCCCGGAGCACGCCGAAGCCGTCCTGGCGGCCATGCGCGCGCATCCGCAGGGCACCGGTGCGGCCCTGATCGGCGAGTGCGTGGCCGACCACCCGGGGATGGTGGTCGTCGCCACCGCTCTGGGCGGCACCCGGGTGCTGGACCTCCCGCTGGGCGAGCAGCTGCCCCGCATCTGCTGAACCGCCCCCCGGCCCCCGCCGTCAGGCCGGGGCCGGGGCCGGCTCGACCCCCGTGATCTCCAACTCGCGTCCGCCGCGCAGCTCCTGCGACGGCCGGTCGCAGCGCGGGCACCAGAAGAACGGCGGCATGCCGAGCGCGAACTCCTCGGCACACCCGCCGCACCAGGCCCGCGCCGGCACCTCCTCCACGACCAGCCGGGCCGCGGCCAGGGCCGTGCCGTCCCGGGCCACCTCGAACGCGAAGTGCAGCGCGTCCGGGACGACACCGGCCAGCTCGCCGACCCTGACCGTCACCGACGACACCCCGTCCGCGCCGTCCGCGCGGGCGATCTCCGCCGCCTGCTCCACGATCGCGGTCGCGATCGACAGCTCGTGCACGGCGGTTCAGTGCGGGCGATTGGCGCCGGAGCGCAGGTTGATCATGCGCCAGATGCGCACCTCGCGCCGGATGCCCGGGATCTCCCGGACCAACAGCGCGAGCACCACACCGCCCACCACGGCGGCCTCGGCGACCAGTACCCGCCGAGCCGTCCTCCCGGTCCGCATCCGGGCCGCCGCGGCAGCGCCTCCCGCTCCTGCTCGGTACAGCCTCATCCCGGTACCTCTCCGTTTCCGCATCCCGCTGATCCCGTTCATCCCGGAGAGATGTTCGGCATGATCTTCATGATGGCGTCGTGCCGCTTCCAGTGGATCCCGGTGGAACGGCGCGCGTCGGACGTGCCGTCCCCGTGGTGTCCGGCCTGGTGCTTGCTCGGGCCCCGGTTGCCCTGGTGCAGCCCGAACACGTGCCCGGGCGTGTCCGGTTTCACGTGGGGGCGGCCCACTCGGATGGTGCCCATCTCGATCTCCTCTCAGGTCCTCATGTCAGGCCCTCGCGACGCTCACGTCCTCAATCCCGCTCGGTCAGCTCCGCGAAGAACCGCTCGACGGCCGGCCACACCCGGCCGCCTCCGGCGAGGCCCCGCCACTCCCGGCGGACCAGCGCGACCATGCGGAAGCAGTCGTCCACCGGCACGATCCAGTGGTGGTCCAGGCCGCGCACGGTGTTCACCAACAGAGCCTCCACCTCCGGAGCCATGGTCACCAGCGGGGGACACACGGCGCGCATCCGGGCCCAGCGGTCCGCCTCGACCTCCCAGCGCATCGCCCCGGCGGGGCTCGGCCCCTGCGCCGTGACCGTGCCGTCGGTGTGCGGCACGAAGAAGACCAGGCCCACCGGCACCCCGAGCGGCCCGGTGTCCACCGGTTCCAGGCGTACCCGCCGCCGCGGCACCAGCAGGTACCGCCCGCCGCCCGCGCCGTCCCCGGCGAACAGGACCGTGCACGCGCCGCAGGCGCACAGCAGCTCCTCGCGCTCGGCGGCGTACAGATGGCGGTGTTCCTCCGGCACGGGCTCCGCGCACAGCTCGCACCGCTCGCCGGCGTCCCGGTCGGCGGCGGCCGAGCGGATGACCCGGGCCAGCGCCCCGTCCACGCTCACCGGGCCTCCCGCACCAGCAGGGAGTCCAGCGGTACGAAGGCCGGTGCCGTCGGTGTGGGCAGCTGTTCGACCTCGGTCAGCTCCGGTGCGGCGGCGAGCACCGCCTCCCGTACCGCGTCCGCGACCGTGGGCCCGCCGCCGCAGCCGGCCCCGCAGCCGCCGCTCTGGCTCACCCGCACCCGGGCCACCTGCCCTTCGACGCCGACCAGCTCCACGTCGCCGCCCCGCTCGCGCACCGCCGGGCGGAGCCGGTCGACCGCGCGCTCGGCCCGTCGCCGCGCCGGTTCGGGGTGGAGCTGGTGCAGCACCAGCAGATGGTCCAGCAGCTCGTCCTCGGCCAGCCGGGCGGTCAGCTGCCGCCCCGCGAGGTCGAGGATCCGGGCCAGCGCCTCGCCGTAGACCTCGGTCAGCACCCGTACCGCCTCGACGGCCGTGGCGCCCATGGGCCCCGGTGCGGTCTCCAGACGGCCCAGCAGCTCGTCCAGCCGTGCCAGCCGTCCCTCCACGTCCGTGTCGGCGAGCCGCCCGGCGTCAGCCATGGTTCGCCCCGTACGTCGGCGAGTGCACCGTCGTCAGCGTCTTGCCCTTGCCCATGTACATGTGCACTCCGCACGGCAGACAGGGGTCGAAGCTGCGCACGGTCCGCATGATGTCGACGCCCTTGAAGTCGTCGGGCCCGTTCTCCTCGAAGATCGGCTGGCCCTGGACGGCGTCCTCGTAGGGGCCTGGGGTGCCGTAGATGTCACGGGGGCTGGCGTTCCAGGGGGTGGGCGGATACGGGTGGTAGTTGGCGATCTTCTTGTCCCGGATCACCAGGTGGTGGGAGAGGACGCCGCGCACCGCCTCGTGGAAGCCGCAGCCGATCGCCTCCTCCGGAACCTCGAAGTCCTGGAAGACCTTCGTCTCGCCGGCCCGCAGCAGCCCCATCGCCTCCTCCAGGAACTGCAGGGCCATGGCGGCGGCGTAGGCGACGAAGTAAGGCCGCGCGCGGTCCCGTTCGATGGTGTTGCTCCACTTCGGGATGTGCCACTCCAGGGTCGTCTCCGGGAGGGTGTCGCCCTGGGGCAGGGAGATGCGCACGCTGCTGCCGGTGGCCTTGACGTACGGCGTGTCGACCAGGCCGCTCAGAGCGGTCGACCACAGCCGGGCCAGCGGTCCGCCGCCGGTGTCCAGGGCGAGGTGCTGACCGCTCTCCTGGTGGTACCAGCGCGGGCTCATCACCCAGCTGTACTTGCCGTCGAAATTCCTCTTCTGCGGCACCGGGACGGTCGTCTGGTTCCACGGGTGACGCATGTCGACGGGGTTGCCGAGCGGGTCGTGGGTGACGAACGGCTCCTCGTTCACCCAGTCCTCGTAGTAGGAGCTGCCCAGCATGATGCGCAGACCGAGGTTGATGTCGACCAGGTCGTTGGTGACCAGCTTGCCGTCGACCACGATGCCGGGGGTCACGTACATCGCCCGGCCCCACTCGTTCATCGTCGCGTACCGGTAGTCCACGACATCGGGGTTCTGGAACGCGCCCCAGCAGCCGAGCATGATCCGGCGCCGGCCGACCTCCTCGTAACCGGGCAGGGCCTCGTAGAAGAAGTCGAAGACGTCGTCGTTCATCGCCACGGCCTTCTTGATGAAGTCGATGACGTGGATCAGACGGCTGAGGTAGTCGGTGAAGGTGTTCGGCTGCGGCATCGTGCCGACACCGCCCGGGTACAGCGTGGAGGGGTGCACGTGCCGCCCCTCCATCAGGCAGAACATCTCCCGGGTGACCCGGGAGACCTTCAGCGCCTCCTTGTAGACCTCGCCCTCGAAGGGGTTGAAGGCCTTCATGATGTCGGCGATGGTCCGGTAGCCGTGGATGTCGCCGCGCGGCGCGTCCGTGCGCTCCGCGCGGGCCAGGACACCGGGGTTGGTGGCCTTGACCATCGCCTCGCAGAAGTCCACGAACACCAGGTTGTCCTGGAAGATCGTGTGGTCGAACATGTACTCGGCGGCCTCGCCGAGGTTGGTGATGTGCTCGGCCATCTTCGGCGGCTTGACGCCGTACGCCATCTGCTGGGCGTAGTTGGAGCACGTGGTGTGGTTGTCGCCGCAGATGCCGCAGATCCGGGACGTGATGAACCCGGCGTCGCGCGGGTCCTTGCCCTTCATGAAGACCGAGTAGCCGCGGAAGAGCGAGGAGGTGCTACGGCAGTCCACCACCTCCTGGTTGGCGAAGTCGATCTTCGTGTAGATGCCGAGGTTGCCGATGATCCGGGTGATCGGGTCCCAGGACATGTCCACGATCTGCGCGGGCTTGCGCCCCGGGGCCCGGCTCCGGTCCTCGGTTGTCGTCATGTCTTCTCCTGCCCCTCGTTCCTTGTACGCACGGGTCGCTGGGGGTGCCGTTCAGGCACGCCAGTACGGGTCGTAGCCGGTGGTCAGTTCCGGGCCGTTGTGGTGCCACTTGGGTTCGCGGTTGACGGCGACACTGGTCAGTCCGCGCAGCCGGCGGATGACGGCGCCGTACGGCTTGATCAGCATCGACGACAGGGATCCGCCGGTCGGCTCGTCCATGAAGGGCATGAACGCGTCCGGGAATCCGGGCATGGTGCAGCCGATGCAGATGCCGCCGACGTTCGGGCAGCCGCCGATCCCGGCCATCCAGCCCCGCTTGGGCACGTTGCAGTTGACCACCGGTCCCCAGCACCCCGACTTCACAAGGCACTTGGGGGAGTTGTAGTCCTTGGCGAAGTCGGCCTGCTCGTAGTACGCGGCCCGGTCGCAGCCCTCGTGCACGGTCTTGCCGAACAGCCACTGCGGACGCAGCATGTGGTCCAGCGGGGGCGGCGGCGCGGCCCCGGCCGCGTGGTAGAGCACCCAGATCAGGGTCTCCATGAAGTTCTCCGGCTGGATGGGGCAGCCGGGTACGTTCACCACGGGCAGGGCGCCCTGGGACTTGAAGTCCCAGCCGAGGTAGTCGGCGAGACCCATGCAGCCGGTCGGGTTGCCGGCCATCGCGTGGATGCCGCCGTACGCCGCACACGTCCCGGCGGCCACCACCGCCCAGGCCTTCGGCGCGAGCTGGTCGATCCACCAGTTCAGGGTCTGCGGCTCGCCGGTCTCCGGGTCGTTGCCGAACGACGTCCAGTAGCCGTCGCCCTCGATGATGTTCTGGTTCGGGATGGAACCCTCGATGACGAGGATGAACGGGGCGGGCAACTCGCCGCGTGCGGCCGCCCGGTAGGGGGCCAGGAAGTCCTCGCCGCCCAGGCTCGGGGAGAGGACCTTGTTGACGAGGTTCACCTTCGGCAGACCGGGGATCAGCCCGAGCACCACGTCCTCGATGGAGGGCTGGCCGGCGGCGGTCAGCGAGACGGTGTCCCCGTCGCAGCTCATGCCTTCCGAGATCCACAGGATGTAGATCTCCTCCAGCCCTCCTCCGCGCGCCTCCGCACGGTCGGGCTCACGGCTCACCTCGGTGGTACCGCTCTGTGTGGTCATGTCGTGGGCCTCCGCTGCAGTCGGTCTCGGAGTCGGTCGTAGGCCGCGGCCAGGGGGGCCGCCAGGCTCAGGGCCGGGGGCTTCTCGGGGGCGTTCGGGTGCGGCCGGGTCGGCGCGCCCTGCTTGGCCCGGGCGATCGTCCGGCCCAGCTCGTCCAGTTCCTGCTGGGAGACGGCCTCGCGCAGGCGGGGCATCATGACGCCCTCCTCCTCGCGGATGTGCTCCTCGACCTCCCGGCGCAGATGGTCCACGAGTTCGTCGGCGTGCGGGTCGCCCTCACCGAGCCGGTCCAGTTCGAGGAGGGCCTTCTTCACCGCCATGTGCTCGCTCAGATGCTCGTCCACCTCCCGTTCGCCGTCCGGCAGTGCCGTCCTGGCCAGTGGGTAGAGGAGCATCTCCTCCAGCGCCGCGTGCCTGGACAGCTCACGGACCAGCAGCTCGGCGACGCCGCGCCGCTGCCGGTCGGAGGCCGCCGCGTGGTAGTCGCGGAACAACTGTTCGACCATGCGGTGGTCGTGCGCCAGCACCTCAAGGGCATCCATCGAACCGTCCCTCCTCCGGCCGTTCGGCCGGACGCGCGGGCCGCGGGGACTGCGGCCGGGGTGGTTGGGCCGGACCCGGTGTGTCCGCCCCGCCGAGCGGTGCGACCTCGTCGGGCCGGAAGTAGTGGAACCGGCCGTACCAGCCGTGGAGTTCGGCGGCGGGATCGTCGTCCACCGTGACCGCCAGGTGGACGCCGCCGTCCACGTCGGGGAGGACCGCGGCCACCCGTGCGGTCCGTCCGTCCAGGAACATGTCCTGGGCGTCGGCACCCCGGCCGCGCGGACACAGCCGCACCCGGCTGCCGCCGCCCACGGGCACCCCGTCCACCAGCACGGTGTCCGTCGACGGGGACAGCCCGTCGTCCCCACCCTCCTGCCACCAGACGGGCCGCCCGGCGGCGGGACCGTGCGCGGGGGCCAGAGGGACGGGGCTCTGTTCGGGGGACGCGATCGCCGGGCTGTGTGCGGGGGGCAGGGCGGCCGGGTTCCGTGTGACCGCCGGGACCTCGGAGTTCTGCGTGGCCGCCTGCACCGCCGGGTTCCGTGTGGCCGCCAGGGGGGCCGGGCTCGGTGCGGCGGTGAGGGTGGCCGGCTTCTGAGCGGCTGGCGGAACTGCCGGGCCCAGTGCGGTGGACACGGTGGCCGGGCTCTGTGCGGCGGCTGGGACCACCGAGCTCTGCGCGGGGGTGAGGGAGCGGATGGCGCCGTGCAGCCGGGCGAAGACCTCCCGGGGCATGGTGTCCACCCGGTCGAGGATCCGCGCGGCCCGTGGATCGGTGGCCCGGGCCTCCGCCTTCTCCTCGTCGGTCAGCAGCATCGTGCGCAGCGTGAGGATCTCGTCGATCTCCGCCGCGTCGTGCAGGTCGCCCGGACTCTCCGGCGCCACCTGCGGGTGGTCCGGGAGGATGATCGGCGCCGACAGCAGCAGCGGGCCGGTCTCCCCGTCGTCGCTCGCCGGGTCCGGCGGTGGCCCGCCGAGCACGGGGAACGTGAAGGCGTTGCGGCAGCCGCGCGCCTGCTCGGTGAGGCCCGCGGGCGGATCGATCAGCGACACGAACTCCGCACCCTCGCCTTCGAGGAGGGTGTGCGTGGCGAGCAGCGCCTGTCCCAGCACCGCACCGCGCGGCGCCCCCGGGTCGGCCCCGGCGGCGGTGTTCTCGGTGCGCACCCGCAGCCGGTACAGCTGCGGACCGAGCGGCTCGGCCACGACCGAGGTCTCCGCCCGTACCTCCCGGCGCCGGCGCACGGTGCGTCCCGCCCCCGCCGGCAGCGGCTCGTACTCCGCGCCGGCCGGCGCCCCCACGGTGGCGGTCCGCCCGTCCCGCAGCAGCTCGGCGAGCGGGACCACCAGCTCGGTCTCGCGGGGCACCGCCTCCTCGAACGACAGGTGGGTGACCCCGTCCGCCGTCCGCAGGGACTCGACCGGGCGATGCCCTCCGTCGGCGTCGGCGGCCTCCACCTGCTTGTGCTGGAGTTGCAGGTACCGCACCCGCACCCGCACCACCGCGTCGGCGTGCCGGGCGCGCACCAGGCACTCGGTCCGCTGGTACCAGGAGTCGGCGGAGCCGGAGACACCGGGCGTGACCGGTCCGTCCCGCTCCACCCAGTTACGCGGCAGCAGCACCCCGAACTGCCAGCGGACCCGGTTCTTCGCCGAGGAGCGGCGATAGGGGTAGAGCAGATAGCCCTCGTAGAGCACGGCGTCCGCCACGGCACCCAGCTGCGCACAGCCCTCGCCGACTCCGTTCGCCATGCCCGCTCCTCGCCGCTCGTGACCGCCGACCTCTCCCCACGGTCACACCCCTCACGCCGGCCCGCTTCCCCGGCGCACCGTCATTGGGCCGGACAGGGGAGGGGGCCCCTCCGCTCAGTACTTCCGAAGGCGGCCGGATGGCTCGCTCTGACCGGCGCGAGGAGGCGAAAACTCGTGAAGGCCGAGAAAACCCGCTTTCGAGCAGCGCCGGCGGCCCCGGCCGGCGCTGCTGGAGGCGGTCGGAGCGGCGGGAGCGGTGCTCGGGTTGCCGGGTGTACGTCCGTTGGGGCTCGCCGACGGTACGGGGCTGGTGCTGTTCCACGGCGGCGCGGTGGCCGCCGCCCTGTGCGGGCGCGGGTGTCCGGCGCGGTCGGCTTGCGGGCGCCGTTCCCGGCCCCGGCGGCCGCGGCCCTGGCGCGCATGCCGGTGGCGCCTCCGCCGCGGGCGCCGACCTACGGGCCGGCCCGTGAAGGGTGTGGCCCAGTCTGGCGGGGCTGGTACTCGGGCTGCCGGGTGTACGTCCGCTGGGACTCGCCGACGGTACGGGGCTGGTGCTGTTCCACGTCGGCGCGGTGGCCGCCGCCCTGTGCGGGCGCGGGTGTCCGGCGCGGTCGGCTTGCGGGCGCCGTTCCCGGCCCCGGCGGCCGCGGCCCTGGCGCTCACGCCGGTGACGCCCCCGCCACGGGCGCCGTCCCACGGGCCGACCCGTGAACGGTGTGGCTCAGTGCGGCAGCAGATAGTGGGTGACCAGGGACCGGGCACGGTGGGCGTCGACGCCGAGGGCCCGGCCGAGGTCCTCCCAGCGCTGCTCGCCGTCCTCCTCGATCAGGCAGGCCGCTTCCCGGCCGGCCCGCCGGATCAGCCGGTCCAGAGCGGTGACGGCCCGCAGCGCGGCGGCCGGCGCGTCCTCGGCCAGCGCGAACAGCTTGTCCTCCAGGGCGTCCAGCAGCTGGGCCAGTTCGTCCGGCAGCGGCACCGTGCGCCGCTCGACCGTCCGGATGTGCTCGCTCCAGTCCCGGCGCGGCCCCGAGACGTCCAGCTCCTCCAGCCCGTCCCGGTCCAGCTCGTCCCGGTCCAGCCCGTCCCGGTCCAGCTCGTCCCAGGCCAGGGGGCTGCTCGGCCCGCGCCAGCCGCAACTGCACGAGGCCCGCACCGCCGCCGCGCGTGGCCGGCTCAGCCGGCCGTCGTACGCCCACCACTCACAGGTCCGGTACATCTCGGCGCCGCTGCCGATGTCGAAGTACGCGGGCTTCGGCTCACTGCCGTCGGCCAGGACGGCTCCCACGATGCCCTCGTGGGCCTCCCCGAACTCCTCGGTCGTCCATCCCACGGCCGCCTCCCTCCCCTCGCCGGCTGCGTCCCGCCCATCATCGGCGACCCGGTGCCCGGCCGGACGGCGGACGGGAAAAACGGTCCGAAAAGGGGACCGTTCACGGCCCGGGGCGCCGGTGGTCGCCCTCCGGTGGTTCCGGGGCTTCGGGCAGCCTCTCCAGCGCCACCAGTGCCGCGTCGTCCCCGAGGTCGCCGCGCACATGGCGCAGGAGGTCCCGGCGCAGACCGGCCACCATCGCCTCCAGGGGCCGGCCGGCGTGCGCCTCGACGTGGGCGGTCAGGTCGAGGAAGCGGCCCCGCCGGTTCCGGGCCTCGATGAACCCGTCCGTGTAGAGCAGCAGCCGGTCGCCCGGGCCGAACGGCGCGGTCTGCGCGGCCGGTTGCGTCTCCAGCAGGTCGCCGAGGCCGAGCGGGGCACCGGGCCGGTCGGGAGGCAGGACGTGCACCTGCCCGGCGCGGACCAGGAACGGCTCGGGGTGCCCGCAGTGCACCAGGCGGACCACGGGCTCGCCGGGCGGGAACTCCACCAGGAGCGCGGTCGCGAACCGCTCGGCGAACAGCGCCCCGGACGCGCTCGGCCGTTCCTCGCCGGCGACGGAGTCCACGGCGGCGATCTGCCGCCGGGCCCGCTCGTCCAGCCGCTCGGCGACCCGGGTCAACGACGGCTCCTGGTGGGCGAGTTCGCGGAACGCGCCGAGCAGGGCGGCGGAAGCACCGACGGCAGGCAGCCCCTTGCCCCGGACGTCGCCGATCAGGATCCGGTGGCCGTACGGCGTCTGCAGGGCCTCGTAGAAGTCGCCGCCGATCCTCGCCTCCGACTCGGCCGGGAGGTACACCCCGCGCAGCGCCAGCGGGCCGAGCCGGTGGGGGAGGGGGTGCATCAGCGCCCGCTGTGCCGTCTCCGCGACGGAGCGGACCTGCTGCAGCTGGCGCTCCCGGCGCCCGCGCAGCGAACAGGCGGCCATCGAGGTCAGCCCGACCACGAACAGGCTGAACAGCACGACGTCGGAGTCGGGATGTCCCCACTGGCCCGCGTCCGCCTGGAGCAGGGCGGTCACCGCCAGCGCGGCGCAGGAGAGGGAAGCGGTGGCCCACAGCGGGAGCAGCACCGAGGCCAGCACGGGCACGGCGGCCATGACCGGCGAGACGTGCAGCCAGTCGGGGGTGAGCAGATCGGTCAGGGCGACGACGGCCATCAGCAGGACGGGGGCGGCCGCCGGCAGCGGGTGGGCTCCGGCGAGGCGGCCGCGCGGGGTGCGGGCCGGTCGCCGGGGGGCGGTACTCACGGGGGTGGCGGATCGAGGGGCGGTGTGCTCGGGCGTGGGGTGCTGGGTCATCGTCGCGTGGGGGGTCGTAGCGGGCTGCGTGCCCGGTGGCGGGTGGTGCGGGCCGGTGGGGCGGGGGCCGGGGCCGACAGGCAGGACAGGGCCGACTCCAGGTGCCGGAGCAGGCGGCCGGCCTCGGCGCCGGTGGCCGGGGGATCGCCGGTGGCGGGGGGATCGCAGCCGGCCGAGCCGAGCCGGTGCAGGGCCTGCCGGGTGGCGGGCAGGGCGGGGTGCGGCCGGCCGCCCCGGCAGGAGTAGGCGCACAGAGCGGTCGTGCGCAGCAGCCGGGCGTACGGCTGGGCGAAGCGGGCTTCGGAAGCGGCGGCGGCGCCGGGGTGCGCGTCGAGGAGCCGGCCCTGGGCGGCCAGTTCGCGCGCCACGTCGGACAGGGTCCGCAGCACCCGGCGGTCCAGGTGCCAGCGGCGGCGCCGGGCGACGGGCCGTACGTTCCAGCGCAGGCTCTCCTGCGCCTCCTCCACGGCGGTGCGGGCGCGTTCCAGCGCCGCTTCGAGGTCCCGCTCCCAGGCGGGGCCGAGCACGTCCCGGGGGCGCCGCCGGGCCACGACCGTGTCGGCCAGTCCGTCGAGATACCGGGCGACCAGCGCCCGCAGCTCCTCCAGCGCCCGCTCGGCGGACCGTACCCGCACGGCGGGGAGCAGCAGCGCGCTGCACGCCAGCCCGAAGGTGATGCCCAGCACGATCTCCGCCAGATGGGAGAGCACCTCGCCGGCGTGGTGACCGCGCACCAGGGCGAACGTGATCAGCGCGGTCGTCGGCACATGGATGCCGTGGTGCCCGAGGAAGCCGCGCCGGGCGATCAGCACGGAGGCGAAGACGACCAGGGCCAGGCCTGCCATGCCGGGCCGGGCGTACAGGGCGCCGGGTACGGCGATGGCGACGCCGAGCAGACAGCCCGCGCCGTAGCGCAGGGCCGCCGAGACCGTGCGGACCACCGTTGTCTCGACGATGAGCAGCGCCGCCACGGCCCCCGCGTACGGGTCGGGCGTGTGCAGCAGCGCCGTACAGGTCTGCCAGGTCAGCCCGGCGGCCACGGTCGCCCGCGCGGCCTCGGCGCCGTCGGTGCGGACGATCCGTCGCATCCGCGTCGGCAGAGCGGACCATCGTGCGCCGCGCATGCCGTCCTCGCCCCCTTCCTCGTCGGGATCCGCGGGCCGCTGGGTCGGCCCGGCACGGCCGCCCAGGATAATCGGACAAATGCGGCATGAGGCAAATAAAGGTTGTGTAGGAAAGGGTCGTCCTGCGTACCTCCGCCGGGTACGCGTCCCCACCTCTACAGAGCCAATCCACAGACATGCGGCCGGAGTCGACCGGAGAGAGCCATCATGTCCAGGGTCCCGCCCGGCGCGTACAGGGTCTGCCCGGCGCGCACCGGGAGGCGGCGCATGGCGGTGTCGAAGTCCTGTGCGAGCGGCGCCCGGCACAGCCGCTCCCGGTCGACGCCGGACCGCACCCCGACCGGCGCGGTGGCGCCCGGTACGGCGTCCAGCACGTGCCAGGCCTCGGTCACGCCGTTCGGCTCGCCCTCCAGGCGGCGGGCGGTGGCGTCGTCGGCGTGCGGATGCACGGGAAGGGCGTGCGTGCCGTCCATGAACTTGGGGGGAGGGGGAAGCGGGGCACGGAGGGGTGCACGGGCGGGGGCGGTCGCCGAGCAGGCCGCGGGGATCGTCCGCCGGCGGTTCCCGCAGGGACCGCCCGGCGAGCGGGCCCTCGGTCACCGTGGCGCCCTCCCCGTCGGTGTCGCTGACCTCCCAGGTCTCGGCGACCGGGCCGTACGGCAGTCCCGTCCGGCCCGGCCGGACGGCCAGGCGGGGCCGCCGAAATCGTGCTGTCTGACGGGGGTGCTCAGACGCAGTGGGGACCGGTCCACCGGGTGCGCCGGGTCAGCCGGCCGCGTTGTCGGCCCGCATCCGCACCTGTTCCTCCAGCCGGCGCAGGCTGCCGTCCAAGGCGTCGCTCACCGCCCGCTCGCCCGGGTCGTGCCCCTCGTCGAAGAAGGACAGGTGCACGGTCACCTCGCTTGCTCCACTGCCGATGCCGGCGACCTGGAGCCAGCCGGCGTAGCTGCCCTGTTCACGGGTGCCCCACTCCAGGCGCATCTGGTCGGGCTCCGATCGCAGCAGCGCCGGCGTGTCCTCGCCGGAACGGTCCTCGTGGACGGTCACGGCGGGCGGGTCCTGGACGTCTACGTGCAGTTCGCCCGGGAGCCAGGCGTCGAGCTGGGCGGTGTTGGCCGCCTGGTCGAAGACCTGCTCGGGCTGTGCGGGCATCGTGCGGGAACGTTCGTACTCGGCCATCGCGGTACAGCTCCTCCGGTCGGAAGTCGTACCCCGACCGCGTGCCCCTTCCTCGGCGGCCGAAAAGCCCCGGCGGTCACAGACCCAGGGCGATGGCCATGCGGGTCAGCTCGGCCGTGTTGGTGATGTTGAACTTGGCCCGGATGCGGCGCAGGTACGCGTCCACGGTGTGGGTGGACAGTCCCATGTGGCGGGCCGTCTGCAGGTAGGTGCGACCGGCGGCGATGTGCCGGAGCGTCTCCCGCTCGCGCGGAGCCAGCGCGGGGGCGGGGGCTTCGGTGGGCGACGGGGCGAGAGTGGCGCTCATGGTGTTTCCTCCGGCGGAACTGCTGAGGGAGCTGTCCGTTTAGGGCGTTTTGCCCTTGTTCCTCCAGACTGTTCGCCGGACTTCATGACGCTGTCCGCCAACTGTCACAGGCGCGTCACAGGGGCGGGGAAACGGTTTGAGTCGCTAAGGGTCGAGGCGGGTCGGCGAGCACTCTCCGTGCGCCGGAGTCGGCAAGGGGTGACGCGCCGGTCCGCCGGAGTCACCGAGGGGCGGTGCGTCGGCGCACCGGAGTCGTCAGGGGCGGTGCGTCGGTCCGCCGAGTCGCCACGGGTCGACGCGACGGTTCGCCGGAGCCTCTCTCACGCCACCGCCGCGCGAGCCGTCCGCTCCACCAGGGCCACGCCGTCGCCCATGGACGTGCTGCCGTTCGTCAGGACCGCCACGAGACACCGGTGGCCCCTGACGGTGACCTCGCCGACGCTGTTGACGTCCCAGAGGCCCGTGGTGCTGCGCTGCAGCCAGCCGTTCTTGAGCGCCTGCCCGGAACCCGCGGCGCCGGCCGCGGAGACTCCCCAGCGCTGTTCCGCCACGACGTGGCCCATCAGGGTGCGGAGGTACGCGCGGGAGTGCGCGTCCAGCCCGCCGGTGCCCTTGCGTACCGTGCCGCCGTCGTCGAAGACGGCCCGCAACAGCCGGATCTGGTCGCTCGCGGTCGTCCGGGTAAGGCCCCACTTGGCGCCGGGTCCGCCCGCCGTCGACGTCAGCCCCAGGCGCTTGTTGGCCGCGGCCAGCCCGGAGGCCCCGCCGATCTGTCGCCACAGGGCGTTGGCGGCCGCGTTGTCGCTGCGGCGGATCATCGGCTCGGCCCGCTCCCGCTCGCGCGCGGTGAGCTGACGGCCCGCGTCCTGGGCCTGGAGCAGCAGTGTCGCGAGGATGTCGACCTTGACGATGCTGGCGGTGTCGTACGCCCTGTCCTCACCGTGCACCACCGGGGTCCTGCCGGGGCCGTCCAGGTCGAGCACGGCCGCCGTGGCGTGCGCCGGGGCGTGTCCGGAGGGTGCGGTGGCGGCCGTCGCCGGGGCCGGGTGCAGCAGGCCGGCGGAGAACAGGGCCGCGGCCGAGGCCAGCAGGGCGCCGGCCTTGGTCCGCGCGGTGCGGGAGCGGTGGAACGACATGGGTCACGAACGTAGCCACCCGGCGCTCCCGGCGACGTGGCACCGGTCACCTTCGTCCCCGAATCGCCCTGAATGTGAGAAGAGACACCGAGGGCCTGCCGAGGGGCCGCGGTGGCGGCGATGGGCCGAGGGGTCACCGGAGCGTCGCGCAGGAGCGTCGGCGCGGCCCGAAGGGGTGCATTTGTGCCGCCCGGCCCGCCTCCTCGGCGGCGTGTACGCGGGGCCGGGCCGCCCTCCTCGCCTATCGTCGCCGAGACGCCGACATCCGGAGCGATGATGGAAAAAACGGATGAACTGGTGGGTGTGACGGAGGGCGCGGCCACCGTGGTCCTCGGCCCGCCCGTGCGCCGTGTCCGGCCCTGGCCGCTCGGTGCCGCCCTCGCGATCACGGCCGGTGCCACGGCCGTGCTCCTCCTCGCCGGCACCCCGTGGCTGCACCATCCCGCCGTCCAGGCCTGGCGCACCGTCTGCCTGGCCATCACCGTCCAGGCGCTTCCGTTCCTGCTCCTCGGCACCGCCCTGTCCGGCGCCATCAACGCGTTCGTGCCGACCGACCTGTTCACCCGGGTGCTGCCGAAGCGGCCGGCCCTCGCCGTACCGGTCGCCGGCGTCGCCGGGGCGGTCCTGCCGGGCTGCGAGTGCGCCTCCGTCCCCGTCGCGAGCAGCCTGATCCGCCGGGGCGTCACCCCGGCCGCCGCCTTCGCCTTCCTGCTCTCAGCCCCGGCGATCAACCCCGTCGTCCTCACGGCCACCGCCGTCGCCTTTCCCGGCAGCCCCGCGATGGTGGCCGCCCGGCTTGCCGCATCCCTCGCCACGGCTGCCCTGATGGGCTGGCTGTGGCTCTGGCTCGGCAAGGAGGAGTGGCTGCGCCCCCTGCTGCGCCACCGGCACACCGGCCACCGGCACGGCCACAGCCGCTGGACCGAGTTCCGGCTGGGCTTCCAGCACGACTTCCTGCACGCCGGCGGCTTCCTCGTACTCGGTGCCATGGCCGCCGCCACCTTCAACATCGCCGTCCCGCGGTCCGTCCTCGACACCTTCTCCGGCTCACCGTGGCTGTCAGTGCTCTTCCTGGCCGGGCTCGCCGTGCTGCTCGCCGTCTGCTCGGAGGCGGACGCGTTCGTAGCGGCCTCCCTCACCGGGTTCTCGCCGACCGCCCGGCTCGCGTTCCTCGTGGTCGGGCCGATGGTCGACCTGAAGCTCATCGCGCTTCAGGCCGGGACCTTCGGCCGCGCCTTCGCCTGGCGGTTCTCCACGGCGACCACCGTCGTGGCGGTCGCCGTCAGCGTCCTGACCGGAGGCGCGCTGCTGTGAAACGCACCGTCCAGACCCTGCTCCTCGCACTGACCGGTGTCGGGCTGCTGCACACGGCCCTCTTCACCGACCTCTACCTGCGCTACGTCAAGGCCGGGCTGCGCCCCGCGCTGATCGCGTCCGGAGTGGTCCTGCTGCTCCTCGGCCTGGCGGCGGCGGCCACCCGCCGTCCCGTCCACGAGGGGGACACCGGGGAGGCGCACGCCCACGACAACGCCGGGGAGGTGCACGGCCACGACACCACCGTGCACGCGCAGGGCCACGACACCACCGTGCACGCGCACGGCCACCTCACCACCGTGCACGCGCACGGCCACGACCACTCCGGCGCCCCGCGCATCGCCTGGCTGCTGTTCCTCCCCGCGCTCAGCCTGCTCCTGCCCGCCCCGCCGGCGCTCGGCGCCTACACCGCGGCCCGTTCGAACGACAAGCCGGTCGCCGTGCAGAAAGGGTTCGCGCCGCTGCCCGCGACCTCACCCCTGCCGCTGACCCTGACCGACTTCACCAAGCGGGTCCGGCAGGACCGCAGCCGGGCCATCAGGAACCGCGCCGTCCGGCTGACGGGCTTCGTCACCCCGGCCGGCGACGGCGGCTGGTATCTCACCCGCATCATCTTCTCCTGCTGCGCGGCCGACTCGCAGACGGTCAAGGTGCGGATCTACGGCTCCGAGGCACCGCCCGCCGACACCTGGCTGGCGGTGACCGGCACCTGGCACCCGCGCGGCACCCTCGGCACCGGAAGCGCGGAGGCCGCCCTCGACGTCCGGGACGCCCGGCCCGTCGCCCCGCCGGTGAACGCCTACACCGACGACCTCCCGCTCACCCCTTCCTAGCACCTCTCGGAGAACGGCCGCGGCACCTCCCGGAGGACGGCCACGCCCGGCAGCGGACGTCCGGCGCGGAGAGGTGCAGGATGGTGTCATGACCTCCGCGCGGGCGACCCGGGTCCGGGAGACCGCGGGGGCCGCCCCGGCTTCGGGCCGCCGGTGTGCGAGAGGAGGCGGTGACGATGACACGGACACCCCCCATGACGGTCTCCCGGGTGCGGTTGTGGCGATGGCGGCGCAATCCGCTCCGGCGGCACAGCGATGTCGTCGAGGCCTGGATCGTCCTCGCCGGCTGGGTGCTGGCCCTGGTCGCCGGGGTGTTCGCGGGCATAATGGCGGCCCAGGCCTCCGACGTGGCGTTCACGGCCCGGCAGGCCCGGTTGCACCCCGTGTCCGCCGTACTCACCGACGACGCGGCGCGGACCCCGGCCGCGGGCACCGGTTACGACGACGGGCGGGTGTGGGCGGCCGTGCGCTGGACGGACACGGACGGCTCGGTCCACAGGGACCGGGCGAAGGTCTACCCCGGCGCCCCCGCCGGAACCCACGTCACGGTGTGGACGAACCAGGCGGACCGTGTCGTGGCCGCCCCCGTCACCGGAGCGGCGGCCGACCTCCAGTCGGCGCTCACCGGCGCCCTCGTCGCCCCGGCGGCCGGCGCGCTGGTCTGGGGCACGGGATGGCTGGTCCGCGGCCGGCTCATCCGGCGGCGCATGGCCGAGTGGGACGAGGAGTGGAAGCAGATCGGGCCCCGGTGGGGGAACCTCAGCGGAGGCAGGGGCTGACGGCGCACGGCGGCCGGCACGCGCCCCCCTTGGACCTACCGCGGAGGTTGTACACCGGCCGGGAGCTACCGCGGCCGGTGGAGCCGGGTGTCAACTCCCGGGTTGGCGACGTGCCGTGCCCCGGCACGTAGCTTGTGTGACGTGCCGTGAGGCACTCGTCAACCAGGGGGAAACACATGCGGACCAACATGTTCAGCAGGACCCTGCTCGCCGCCGCGACCACCGTGGCGCTGGCCGCGGGCAGCCTCGCGGCCGCGGGCACCAGCTTCGCCGCTCCCGCGCCCGCGGCGGCCCAACCGGCGGCGGTCAGCGAGGCCGTCACCCCGCAGGCGGTGAACAACCTGGGCCTGACCGCCTCCCAGGCCAAGAAGGTCCAGCGCTGGCTCAAGACCTTCTGGAACTACCGGAGCTCCATCGACGGCAAGCTCGGCACCAACAGCTGGAAGGCCTTCCAGCGCTGCCTGAAGAAGTACTGGGGCTACACCGGCCCGATCGACGGCGTCGTCGGCAAGGGCACGATCAAGGGGCTCCAGCGTCTCCTGAAGGACAGCTACGGCTACCGCGGTCCCATCGACGGGATCGCCGGTGCCGGCACCAAGGCCGCGTTCAAGCGGTTCGCCAACGCTCACTGAGACGGTGGCACGGCGGCTCGTCCGGAGCACCTTCCGCCCCACCGCGGGGGAGGGGCCCGGGCGGGCCGTCCGGCGTGCGGCGCTCCTGCCGGCCGGGGTTCGGGGGCCCGGCCGGCCGATCCCGTAGAGCGGCGGTGGCCTCCGCTTTCCCGGCATCTCTCCCGGCATCGTGCACCTCGCCGGTGGCACCTCGACCGACCTCTTGCGTGAGCGCTCACCTGTCCGCCCGCTCCGCCGACGCCCTGCGGGAGGCCGGCCGGCGGCGCGCCCACCATCGCGGATTCACCGCCGTAACCGCCACCGCCGCCGTAACCGCCCTCGCATGCCCGGCCTCCCCGGCACCGCGCTGCTCGCGGCCCTGCTGCTGCGCCCCCGCCGAACGGGGGAGTGAACGGTGTGAACGGCGGTCCGGGGGCGTGAGGCCGCCCGACGGGGATACCCGGCGGGTATGGCGAAGCTGCACGTACCCTGGCGGCACCAGCGACAGACCGCCGAAGAGACCCGGGCGCCGCGCAAGGACCCCGACGAGTTCCGGGCATCGCCCGGGGTCGGTGGGGAGAGCCGGGCGCCGCGCGAGGCCGTTGGCGAGACCCGGGCGCCGGGCGAGGCCGTCGGCGCGCGCCGGGCGCCGGAGGAGGCTGTCGGCGAGACCCGGGCGCCGCGCGAGGCTTCTGGGGAGAACCGGGTGTCGGATGAGGCCGTCGGCGGGACCCGGGTGCCGCGCGAGGCCGTTGGCGAGACCCGGGCGTCGCGCGAGGCTTCTGGGGAGAACCGGGTGTCGGATGAGGCCGTCGGCGAGACCCGGGTGCCGCGCGAGGCCGTTGGCGAGACCCGGGCGCCGGGCGAGGCCGTCGGCGCGCGCCGGGCGCCGGGCGAGGCTGTCGGCGGGACCCGGGCGCCGGGCGAGGCCGTTGGCGAGACCCGGGCGTCGCGCGAGGCTCCCGGGGAGGCCCGGGCGCCGGGCGAGGCCGTCGGCGGGACCCGGGTGTCGCACATCCCGACGCCGGACGAGGCCGGTCCGGCCCCGGAAGTCGAGCGGCGGGCACCGGCCAGCCCCGCGAAACTGCCCCGGCGGGCGTGGGCCGCGGTGTTCCGGGGCGCCCTGCGCGAGTTCCGGGACGATGAGCTGACCGACCGGGCCGCGGCGCTCACCTACTACGCCGTCCTGTCCCTGTTCCCCGCCCTGCTGGTACTCGTCTCGCTGCTGGCCGTCGCCGGCCGCTCGGTCACGGACCGGGTGCTGGCCAACCTGAGGAACCTCGCCCCCGGCCCCGCCCGCGACATCATCACCCGGGCCGTGGAACAGCTGCGCAACGGCGCCGGCGTCGGCTCGGTCGTGGCCCTCGTCGGCCTGGTGCTCGCCGTGTGGTCGGCGTCCGGCTACGTGGCCGCGTTCATGCGCGCCGCCAACGCCGTCTACGACATGCCCGAGGGACGCCCGGTGTGGAAGATCCTGCCGGTGCGGGTCGGCGTCACCGTCGTGCTGATGGTCCTCGCCGTGGCGAGCGCGCTGATCGTGGTCTTCACCGGCGGCCTGGCCCGCCGCGCCGGGCAGGCCGTCGGGCTCGGCGACACCGCCCTGACCGCCTGGTCGATCGCCAAGTGGCCGGTGCTGGTCCTGCTCGTCACCGTGATGATCGCCATCCTGTACTGGGCGACCCCGAACGCCAAGGTCAAGGGCTTCCGGTGGATCACCCCGGGCAGTGTCCTCGCCCTGCTGATCTGGATGGCCGCCTCCGCCGGCTTCGCGTTCTATGTCGCCAACTTCGCCTCGTACAACAAGACGTACGGCGCCATGGCCGGCGTCATCGTGTTCCTGGTCTGGCTGTGGATCACCAACCTGGCCATCCTGCTGGGCCTGGAGTTCGACGCGGAGGCCGTACGGCAGCGGGCCATCGCCGGCGGCCACCCGCCCGACGCCGAGCCCTACACCCGGCCCCGCGACACCAGGAAGTGGGACGAGGAGGACCTGCGCCGCCTGGAAGAGCCCTGACGAGCGTGCGGCGCAGGCCCTCCCCGGCCTGTCAGGCGCTGTGTCCGCCGTCCACCGAGAACTCCGCGCCCGTCACGTACGCGGCCTCCGGCCCCGCGAGGAACGCCACCATCGACGCCACCTCCTCGGCCCTGCCGAAGCGGCCCAGCGCGGTCATGTCCGCCTGGCCCGACGCGTACGGGCCGTCCGCGGGGTTCATGTCGGTGTCGGTCGGGCCCGGGTGCACGACGTTCGCGGTGATGCCGCGCCCGCCCAGCTCCCGTGCCAGGGCCTTCGTCAGGCCGATGACGGCCGACTTGCTCATCGCGTACAGCGTCGCCCCCGGCCCCGGCACCCGCGCGGCGACACAGCTGCCGACGGTGATGATCCGTCCGCCGGACCCCATGACCGAGGCGGCGGCCTGGGCGGCCAGGAACACACCGCGCACGTTCACCGCGAGGAGCCGGTCGACGTCGTCGAGGGACAGGCTCTCCAGCGGCCCCATCACCCCCATGCCCGCGTTGCCCACCAGCACGTCCAGCCCGCCCAGTTCCTCCGCCGCGCGCCGTACCGCGCCCGCCGCCTCCGCCGCGTCCGCGGAGTCGGCGCGCAGGGCGAGCGCCCGCCGCCCCAGCGCCTCGATGTCCCGTACGACGTCGTCGGCCGCGTCCTTGCCGTGCACGTAGGTCAGGGCCACGTCCGCGCCCTCCCGCGCCAGCCGCCGTGCGGTCGCCGCGCCGATGCCCCGGCTGCCGCCGGTCACCAGTGCCGTCCTGCCCTGCAGATCAGTTCGTGAAGTCATGCCCTCATTCCAGCCGAGGGCCCGGGGGAACACCGGCGGGCAACGGACATCGACCTCGGCGGCCGGGCTGGCCGGTGCGCGGTCAGCCCAGCGGGACGCCACCCGGACTGATCAGACCGGTCTCGTAGGCGAGGATCGTGGCCTGGACCCGGTCGCGCAGCCCGAGCTTGGACAGCAGGGCGTTCACATGGCTCTTGACCGTGCCCGTGGTGACGCCGAGTTCGGCGCCGATCTCGGCGTTGGTCAGCCCGGAGGCGATCTTCAGCAGGACCTCCCGTTCCCGCTGGGTGAGCCGGCCGAGGGGGCCGCCGTCCGGGGCCGGGGGCGGGCCACCGGGGGCGAAGGTGTCGATGAGGCGGCGGGTTACGGCGGGCGCCAGGATGCCGTCGCCGGCCGCGACCACCCGGATCGCGGACAGCAGCTCCTCGGGCCGGGCGTCCTTCAGCAGGAACCCGGACGCCCCGGCGCGCAGCGCCTCGTACACGTACTCGTCCAGGTCGAACGTGGTGAGCACCAGCACCCGCGGCGCGTCGGCCGGCGCGGTGATCAGCCGGGTCGCGGTGAGGCCGTCCATGCCCGGCATCCGGATGTCCATCAGGACGACGTCAGGCTTCTCCCCGGCGGCTAGCGACACCGCCGTGGCCCCGTCACCGGCCTCGGCCACCACGGTCAGATCGGGCTCGGCGGCCACGATGGCGGCGAATCCGGCCCGGACCACGGCCTGGTCGTCCACGACGATCACGCGTACGGCTACGGGGACACCTCCTGGGCGGAGGCCGGAACGACTCCGGCCGGCAACGACACCCGTAGGGTACCGGCCGGTTCGCACCGGATCCGCCCCTCGCCCGCCTGGACCTGCACCTTCAGACGCTCGGCGACCGGGCCCGCGACGGCGAGCCGGACCCCCGTCACCGTGATCCGCAGGGTGCCGCGGCGCCGTCGCAAGGTCACCCGGGCCGGACCCGGGTCGCCCGCGCCGAGCGCCGCCTCGACGATCCGGTACACCGAGACCTGCACGGACGGCGGGAGTGCCCGGGCGGCCTCCGTGAGCCCCCGCACCCGCACGTCACGGCCGCCGGACCGCAGCGCGCCGCACAGCGCGTCCAGATCGGCGACGGCCGGCGACGGAGCGAGCCGACCGCCGGGCCCCTCGCCGTCGCCCGTGGTACCGCCCAGCCCGTGCAGCATCTCCCCCATCGCCCCCAGCGCCGCCCTGGCCGTGTCCGCCACCTCCGCCAGGCCGCCCCGCCGGGCCGCGACGACCAGCGCCCGCGTGTGCTCCAGCACGGCGTCGCGCAACGTGGCCGCCAGCCGCTGCCGTTCGGCCTCGGCGGCCCGGTCCGCCTGCCACATCGAGGCGGCGAACGCGAAGTCGTCGTACGCCAGGGCACGCAGCCGGCGCCGCCGCACGAACAGACCGGCACCCCACACGGCGGCGAACACCGGCGCCAGCGGGACGGCCAGCAGGAAGGCCAGCAGAACGGCGCCCCCCGGGCCCACCGGCTCGTCCCCCACCGAGCCGTCCGCACAGGCCAGCGCCGTCACGGCACAGGCCGTCACGAGCGTCGCCGCGGCGGGCGCCGGCCAGGTGTGCCCGGGCCCCTGCCCGTACCCGGCGACCGCGTACACCGCGAGCAACTCCACGAGCGTCCCCAGGACGAGGAACTCCGCGACACCGGGCGGCACATGGCAGGCGACGACGGCCACCGGCCCCAGCGAGGCCGTCGCGAGCACGGCACCGCATACGGTCCACGGAGCCCGTCTGCGCCACAGCAGGGGCAGCGCGTGCAGCACCAGCAGTCCGCAGACGAGCAGCAGCGCCGGCAGCGCGGCGCGCCGGGCGGCGGCCGACCAGTCCTCCGTGAGCGCCAGCGCGAACGAGACGGGCAGGATCATCGCGGCCAGCGCCAGCGCGGGATCGGCGAGCCGCTGCTCGCGCAGCACGTCACGCCGCCGGCCCGGCTCGTGCGGCCCCCGTTCGACGCCGTCGGGCAGCGTCGCGCGCACCGCGTCCACGAACGCGTCGATCCCGAACGCCGGCCGGCGATCGGGCAGTACGGCCTGCGGACACCGCACGATCCCGGACTTGCCCGCGCTGGAAGCACCGTTGAGAAGGATCACCCGAGTCCGGCCACGGTACGCAACCCGCGGGGCCGGCGGACCACCCTCCTCTCGACCGTTGGGACGGCGCGCCGGGGGAGGGGCTTGGCGCGCCGTACGCCCGTCTGGTGGAAGATCTCCTCAGTGGCCGTGCAGGCCCTCCCGCGTCAGGAAGTTGAGGTCATGACCGACAAGCTCACCGTGAGCGTCCTGGGTACCGGCATCATGGGCGCCGCGATGGCCCGCAATCTACTGCGGGCCGGACACACCGTCCGTGCCTGGAACCGCACCCGCGCCAAGGCCGAACCACTCGCCGCCGACGGCGCCCAGGTCGTCGGCACGCCCGCCGAGGCCGTCGAGGGCGCCGACGTCGTCCTGACCATGCTCCACGACGGCCCCGTCACCCTGGACGTCATGCGCGAGGCCGCTCCCGCCCTGCGCTCCGGCACCGCCTGGGCGCAGGCCGGCACCGCCGGTGTCGGGGCCCTCGGTGACCTGGCCGCGTTCGCCCGCGAGTACGGCCTGGTCTTCTTCGACGCGCCGGTGCTGGGCACCCGCGAGCCCGCCGAGGCCGGACGGCTCCTCGTCATCGCCGCCGGCCCCGGCGAGCACCGTTCCGCCGTGCACCCGGTGTTCGACGCGGTCGGCGCACGCACCGTGTGGACCGGGGAGGACGGCGCGGCCGGTACCGCGACCCGGCTGAAGCTGGTCGCCAACAGCTGGGTCCTCGCGGCCACCGCCGCGACCGGCGAGGTGCTGGCCCTGGCCAAGGCGCTCGGCGTGGACCCGCAGGGCTTCTTCGACGCGATCGAGGGCGGCCCGCTGGACATGGGATACCTGCGGGCCAAGTCGGAGCTCATCCTCGAAGACCGGCTGACCCCGGCACAGTTCGCGGTGGCCACGGCAGTCAAGGACGCCCGGCTCATCGTCCGGGCGGGCGAGGAGCACGGCGTGCGTCTGGACGTGCTCGCCGCGAGCGCCGCACGTCTGGAGCGCGCCGCCGCACAGGGCCATGCCGACGAGGACATGGCCGCGGCCTACTTCGCCAGCTTCGACACCGGCGACCGGCCGCCGGTCTGAGCGAGGCCCCGTACCGTCAGGCGGAGGTGTGCGGTCCCTCCGCCTTCTCCGCCGGCGGTGCCGCCGCCGATTCCCCTGCCGCCGTCTCCGCCGAGTCGTCCGCCGCCTGCCCCGGCACGGTGTAGAAGACGGACGAGCCCTGCTTGGTGCGCTGGGCGCCGTTCCTGGCCACGAGGTTCTCCAGAGTGGTGCGTACGACCTTGGTCTGGATGCCCCGTTCGGGGTGCGCCCGGACCAGCGCCTCGGCGACCTCGGCGGCGGAGCGCGGTTCCCTCTGCTCCGTCAGGTGCCGGCGGACGAGTTCGACGAGCGTGGGCTGAGCCGGCTCGGGAGCCGTCTTCCGGGCCGCCGGCTTCCGCACCGCCGGCTTCTTGGCCGCCGCCTGCTTCACCTCCGGCTTCTTGGCCGCCGGTTTCTTCACTTCCGTCTTCTTCACCGCCGGCTTCCTGGCGTCGGCGCGCCGCGTGCCGCCGCTCTTCTTCCGGGGGGAGGGGACGACCACCCCACCGGACGGAGCGGTGATGCCGAGGGCCTGCCGCATGCTGAGCAGGATGGCGTGGTCGTGCTGCAGGGTGGTCAACTGCTCCTGCAGGGCGGCGATCTCCGCCGTGATGCGCTCCTGCTCCTTGAGGTTGTGTTCGAGGTCGTTGGTCACCTGGCTGACGTACTGAGAAGCCAGCTCGGTGACGGGCCCAGCGCTTTCCGGCATCTTTCCCTCCGCTCCTGACGGTGCGACACCTGGATGATACGGGCGGGTCAACCCGTTTTCACCGTTGGCGCAGTCACCGGCAGGGTGAGCGTAGCCGGGCCGAGCCCCGTGAGGGCCAGGCCGCGCCCGTTCCCGAGGACCGCACGCACCGCGTGAGCCGGTGCCGTCAGCCCTGGACCAGGCCGGCGACTTCGGCCTGGCCGAGCGCGCGGCCGTGACCCGGAAGAGGTGTCCGCGTCGCTGAGCGGGGTCAGAGGCATGGTGACGTCGACTCCGGTGCCGTAGCTGAGGTCCGGGCCCGAAGGACCGGCTTCCGATATCGATGGCGCACGGGGCTACGATCCCTGCCCATGGCAGTGCGCGGACGCAGCGGACCCTCCCGGTCCCGACGCCTCACCCGCCCCGCGTCCCTGACGGCGGCGGGTCTGCTGCTGCTCGCCGGGGGCGAGGACTCGCTGGGCGCACCTCCGCCGCGGCCGGCCGCGCCGCCCGCCGTCACCGCGTGTCTGACCACGTCCGGGGAGCTGATCGCCGATGTGGACAACGACGGCCGACCGGACCGGATCACCGACCCGTCCCACCACGGCGCCCTGCTGGCCGTCACGTTCGGCCTCGGCTCGTCTCGCGAAGTGACCGTCTCCGCCCGGGGATTGGCGGACCGGCCCGGGCGCCGGCAGGAGTACGTGCGCGCCGCCGTGGCGGACTTCGACCGGGACGGCTGGAGCGATCTGGTCGTCGTGGCAGGCGAGGAGCAGGGCGGCGACGACCCGGTCCCGCCCCGCGTGGCCGAGCTGAGGTTCGGCCCCTTCTCCGGCACCGGCCGCAGCCGGCGGACCCTCCGGCTCGACCTCGGCGCCACGAAGGACATCGCCGTGGCCGACTACGACCACGACCGCTACCCCGACCTCGCCGCGTACACCTACTCCGGCGACGGCACCTACGAGACCCAGGCCCGCCTCGGCGACCCGCACACCGGCCTCGCCCCCGGCACCCGCGCCCACACCACTGAGGCCCCGGGCACGGGCTACCACCCCCCGGCCACCCTCTCCCACTCCGGCCTCGCGCCGTTCTACCCGGCGTGCGGGGCACGGAGGCCGGCCGGACGACAGGTCACGGGAGACGGCCGTGGCCCGGGGGCTCCCCGTATCCCCAGGTGAACGGTTCGTCGAGTCCGGCGGCCGCTCGCGCCCCGGTCCGGGCCTCGAACCCGGCCGCGGGGCCGAGTCGGGCGGCGTCGGGGCCGGATCCGGCGGCGGGTCCCGGCTCGGCCGGTCCGCCGTAACGGTGGACCCCGTGGCGGTGGACCGCGTGGCGGGCGCTCAGCCGAGGACGAGCGGGAGTCGCGCGGCCCGTTCGCCCAGTTCGGCCCGCTCGGCGCCGGTCGGGGTGCGGCGGCCCGTGCCGATGCGCAGGGCGTCCTGGTCGGACCACGAGGCGGGGAAGGGCGCTCCCGCGATCTCCTCCAGCAGTGCGCGGGAGCCGGCGAGGCTCTCGGCGGGCGGTTCCGGTGCTCCGGGGAGGTGGGCGGTCAGGTCCAGGTGGTGCAGGGTCCACTCCAGGACGTACGCCGAGAGGTAGTCGCCCACGGTGAGGACCATGTCCTGGGTGCGCACCCGCTGTCCAGGGTCGGCCAGCCGCGCCGCACGCCCGGCGGCCGAACCGACGTCGTCCAGATGGAACTTCAGCAGTTCCGCGTCCTCGTAGGCGGCGGCCAGCCGGACGGTCAGCGCGTCCAGCGGGTCGTCGCCGGTCGGCGGTGTCCCGGTGACGTTCCAGTACGTCGCCGCGTTGCGCGTCGGCTCCTCCGCGGCCGGTGTCACGAGGGTGATCAGCACGTCCTGGGCGTCGATGACCAGATGGCACACAAGGTCCCGGACCAGCCAGCCGGTACAGCCCGACGGACGCGTGAAGTCCTCGGCGGGGAGTTCGGCGACCGCCGCGCGCAGGGCCGTCCACGAACGCGAGAAGAGATCCACGGCCGCAAACTAGCAGCGCTCCGCCGTTGTTTCGAGCCCGTTCCCGTCGGCCCGGGACGGCTGCCGCGTCGCCTCAGGAGGCCGCGAGGGCGACGCCGAAGCCGATGAGCACGACACCGGCGATCCGCCCGAAAGGCCGGTGGACGCGTGGCCGTTCCAGTACCGGGCCCGCCTCGGACGGCAGGAGCACACAGCCGCTCAGCCGTCCGACGGTCGGCGTGGCGTGCAGCAGAACGAGGAGCGCCACGGCCCACGCCGCGGTCATCGCCGAGGAGCACCCCGGCAACCCCGACCCCCGGCCGCCGGGCGTGGAGGAGGACCTGCTGGACGACCTCTCCGCCTCGCCCTGCCCGGGCCGGACCGCGGGCCGGTGACGGCCGGCCCCCCGGCGTCCCTGCGCGCCCTCGCCGGCCGAAAGGCCGATGCCGCCTCAGCGGCCCGGCGCGCCGCGCGCCCGACAGCACCTCCGTGCCCCGCGAGGCCTCCGGCCCAGCGAGGCCTGAGCCTGGTCCCCGCTGCGGCAGCCGGGCGGGGAGCCGGATCCCACTACGCGTTCACGGTGATGAACATTGCTCACGTGGGTGTACATGCCCGACGGAGCTGTGCGAAGCTCGGCCGACTTCTCTTGTCCGAGACGGAGTGGGAGGGCGACCATGAGCGTGTCCCGGCGTGCGCTGCTGGCGACGGCGGCCGGTGCGGCGGCCGTGGGAAGCTCCGCGGTGCCGGCCGCGGGAGCGACGGACGGGCAGGCACCGGGGGCGGCGACCCTGCGGACGCTCCGGGCGGCGGCGGACTACGCCGTCGAGAAGGTCCGAGCCGTCGCCCCGGGCGTGACCGGCTTCCCGGTCGGCACGAAGTTCGAGAAGTGGACGTACTCGCGCACCGGGGACTGGGTGGGCGGATTCTGGCCGGGAACGCTGTGGATGGCCTGGCTTCACACCAAGGACGACTCCTTCCGCACGTGGGCGGTCGACTCGGCCCGCGGCCTCGCCCCCCGTCAGTACGACACGAGCACCCACGACCTCGGCTTCCTCTTCACCCCCTCGTGGGTCACCGCCTGGCGGCTGACCGGTGACGACACATGGCGGACCGGCGCGATACAGGCCGCCGACTCCCTGAGCCGGCGGTACAACCCGCGCGGACGGTTCATCCGGGCCTGGGGCGCGCTGACGGACCGTGCCAACGCGGGCCGCGTCATCATGGACACGCTGATGAACCTCGACCTGCTGGCGTTCGCCGGCCGGGAGACCGGCGACGGCAGATACCTGGACATCGCCGTGGAGCACGCGAGGACCGCGCAGCGCGTCTTCCCCCGCCCGGACGGATCCACCCCGCACGTCTTCGACTTCGACCCGGACACCGGCGCACCGCTCGGCCCCGGCACGGTGCAGGGGTACAGCCCGGCCTCCTGCTGGTCACGCGGACAGGCCTGGGGCATCTACGGCTTCACCACGATGTACCGGCGCACCGGGCACACGGAGTTCCGGGACACCGCGCGCAGACTGGCCGACTTCGCCATCGGGGCGCTGAGTCCGGACCACGTCCCGGTATGGGACTACCGCGCGCCGCAGCAGCCGTACGACGTCAAGGACGCCTCCGCCGGCGCCGTCATGGCCTGCGGACTGCTCGACCTGCACGCCTCGACGGGCAGCCGGACCTACCGCGAGGTGGCGCTGCGTCTGCTCACCGCGCTCGCGGACACCTGTCTGACGAGGAACTCGGCGCGCGCCGACGCGGTCGTGGCCCGCTGCACCCGCAACCGCCCGGCCGAGGACGGGATCGAGATCTCCCTGCCGTACGCCGACTACTACCTGCTCGAAGGCATCCTCCGCGTGCTCCGGCCCGACGACGTCGACCGGGCCATCGACCTGTCGCAGCCGAGCTGACGCCCACGCCGTCCCCCGGACCCCGCCCACCGGCGTACCGGCGTCAGGGCAGGATCGAGTCGATGTACCCGCCGTCCACACGCAGCGCCCCGCCGGTCGTCGCCGACGCCTGCTCCGAGCTGAGGTAGACGACCATGTGGGCGATCTCCTCCGGCTCGATCAGCCGCTGCAGCAGGGACTGCGGGCGGTGCTCGCGCATGAACGCGCGCTGCGCCTGTTCCCAGGGCAGCTCCCGGTCGACGAGGTCGTACACGAAGTCCTCGACGCCGCCGGTGTGCGTGGGACCGGCGATGACCGAGTTCACCGTGACGCCCGTGCCCGCCGCCTTCTTGGCGAAGCCGCGGCTCACCGCCAGCAGCGCGGTCTTCGACATGCCGTAGTGGATCATCTCGGCGGGGATGGCCACCGCCGAGTCGCTGGCGACGTACTGGACGCGACCCCAGCCGCGCTCGGTCATGCCCGGCAGATACCGCCGGGTCAGCCGTACGGCGGCGAGGACGTTCACCTCGAAGTAGCGCCGCCACTCGTCGTCGGTGATCTCCAACGGGTCCGCGGCGCCGAAGACGCCCAGGTTGTTGACGAGAATGTCCACCTGCGGCAGCAGCCGGGCCACCCGGTCCGCGCCCTCGTCGGACGACACGTCGGCGGCCACCGGCACCAGTTCGGCGCCGGGGGCCTGTTGGGCCAGCGCGGCGACGCTGTCGGCCACCCGCCGCTCGTCGCGGCCGTTGACGCCCACGCGGGCCCCGGCCCGGGCGAGGGCGACGGCGATGGCGGCGCCGATCCCCTGGGTCGAGCCGGTGACCAGCGCGGTGCGTCCTGTCAGTTCGATCTGCATGGGCGGGAGGGTTCCCTTCGTGCGCGCGTGGATGCCACGGTCCGTCAAGTGTGACGGGCGGGCGCGCGGGAACGGCGAACGGCGCGACCACGCTGGGCCGTTCGGCCCCGCCCGTGGGAAGGCGCCCCGGCCCGTCCGCGCGCCGTTGCCCTTTGCTCCTCCCCCCGCTGGTCACGGGCGGTTTCCCGGGTGCGGGCGGGACGGGCGACGGGAAACCCGTCGACCCCGGCCGGGCGCCGCGGGACCGTGAAGCCGTCAACACCAGGCACGGCCTGCGACCACGACGCAGGAGAACTGCAAGGGGGAAACCATGCGCACGATGATTCGCGGGGCCGCCGCGTTCGCGACCGCCACGGCGGCGGTGCTGGCGATGAGCGGCGCGGCCCACGCCCGGCCGGCGGCCGACCCGTGGGCCGGCTGCCCGGACGGCGCGGTCTGCGTGTACCCGCAGAACCAGGACCCGGCCCGGTCGCCGAGCCTGGTCTTCTACAGCTACGGCCCGCACAACCTCAACAACCAGGTCGGCCGGCACTGGGTCCTCAACAACCAGTACGGCGGGGCCACCGCGAGCCTGTGCACCGGCTACAACGGCACCGGCTGCGGCGCACCCATCGCCGAGGGGACGGGCGTGTACGCCGACCTGACGCCGATCAACTCCATCACCCTCAACCGGCCTTAGGCGAGCGGCGGAAGAGGACCACAGACCCTCGGCCGCCGTACCCCACCCACGGCCGGCCGAGGGGCAGCACGGGGGAAGCTTCCGGAACCGCGACCGCGGTTCCGGAAGCTTGTTTTCGGCCACTGTGCACGCATGGCTGGGCCACCTGTCCGACCCCGGCAGTAACCTGGGCTCCCGCCGTCTCACGGCCTGGCACGCTTGCCATGGGGGACCCTTGGGGGAACCGCGACAGGGAGCCGGCAACGGCAACCCGAACGAGAACGACGGGGACCGGGCGGTGCCGACCACACCGTCCTTCCCCGCACACCTACGACGACTGAGGCAGCAGCGCGGTCTGTCACTCGCCGACCTGGCCCGGCAGACCCACTACAGCAAGGGGTATCTGAGCAAGATCGAGACCGGCGCGAAGCGCCCGACCGTCGACGTGGCCCGCCGCTGCGACCGGATCCTGCGCGCGGACGGCGAGTTGCTGGCCCTGGTCGCCCCACCGCGCCCGGCCAGACCCGCCGACGGCAACGATGTCATGGGCCGCGCCTGCCCCTACCCGGGTCTGTCGGCGTTCACCACCCAGGACGCCGGCCGCTTCTTCGGCCGGGAACGGGCGACGGCCGCCCTCGTGGAACGGGTCTTCGGCAGGATCGGCAAGGGGCCGCTACTGCTCGTCGCCCCCTCCGGCGCGGGCAAGTCGTCCCTGCTGAACGCCGGTCTGGTGCCCGCCCTCCGGCGGCCCGGCGGCTTCCCGATGGCCGGCGCCGACCGCTGGCCCGTCGTCACCCTCACCCCCACCGGGCACCCGACGCGGGAACTGGTGGAACGCGCCGCCAAGGTGCTCGGCGGCGATCTGGCCCTCACCCCCGCCCGGCTGGCCGAGCGGCCCGAGGCCCTCCTCGACGCCGTACGGACCCGTGCGGACACGCCACCGGCCGGGCGTCGGCCACCGCCACCGCCCCGACTCGTCCTGCTGGTCGACCAGTTCGAGGAACTGTTCACCCTCTGCGCCGACGAGGACGAACGGCGCACCTTCGCCCGTGTGCTGTGCGCGCTGGCCGCGCCCGCACCGTCGGCCGCCCACGATCCCGCGGCGGTCGTCCTCGGCGTACGCGCCGACTTCTCCGGTCACTGCCTCGACCTGCCCGAACTCGCCCCCGCCTTCACCGACGGCCTCCACGTCCTGGCCCCGATGACCACGGCGGAGCTGATCGAGTCCGTCACCCGCCCCGCCGAACTCGCCGGCGTCACCCTCGAACCCGGGCTCGTCCCGCTGCTGCTGCGGGACGCCGGACTCACGGGCGAACCCGGTGAACCCGCCGACCACGGCAAACCCGGCGTATTCGGCGGGCCCGGTGCGCGGGGGGTGCCCTCCGGTGCGCTGCCCCTGGTCTCCCACGCGCTGCTCGCCACCTGGCGGCACCGCGAGGGGGACACCCTCACCGTCGCCGGGTACGAGAGCACCGGCGGCATCCAGGGCGCCGTGGCACGCACCGCCGAGGACGCCTTCGCCCAGCTGTATCCCGCCGAGCAGCAGACCATCCGGCGCATCCTGTCCCGGCTCGTGCAGGTCTCCGACGACACCGGCACCACCCGCCGCCGGGTCCGCCGCACCGACCTCGTGGCACAGCCGTCCGACGCGGCGGGCGCCGACACCGCGCTCGACGTGTTCGTCCGCGCCCGGCTCGTCACCGTCGACAGCGACAGCGTGGAGATCACCCACGAGGCCCTGCTGCACAGCTGGCCCCGGCTGCGGGACTGGATCGACGCCGACCGGGCCGGCCTGCTCGCCCGCCAGCAACTCGGCCATGCGGCGGCCGCCTGGGAACGCGAGGGCCGCGACCCGTCGGCGCTCTACCGCGGCACCCGGCTCGACACCGTGCGCTCCTGGGCGGCGGACACGGACCGACTCGGCCCGCTGGGACCCGTGGAGGAGGCGTTCCTGCACGCCAGCGAGGCCGAGGAGGAGACCCGTCAGCGGCAGACACGGCGTCAGAACCGGCTGCGGGAGGCGATGACGGCCACCCTCGTCGTCCTGCTCGGCTGCGCCCTGGCCGCCGGCGGCCTCGCCTACCGGCAGCGCACCGACGCGCTCGCCCAGGAGCGCCTCGCCCGCTCGCAGGCCCTGGCCGTCCGCTCCACCCTGCTGGCCGGGGGCCGCCCGGAGGCCTCGATGCTGCTCGCCGCCGAGGCCTACCGCACCCAGCCCACCGCCACCACCCGCGGCGCTCTGCTGAGCACCCAGTCCGAGCCCTTCGCGGCCCGGCTCGGCGGCCACCGCGGCCCGGTCAACGCGGTCGCCTTCGCACCGGACGGCCGTCTGCTGGCCACCGCCGGCTCCGACGGCACGGTCCGGCTGCGGCGCCTGACCGACCACCGGACGACCGCGACCCTCACCGTCCCCGGCCGCATCCGTGCCCTCGCCTTCAGCCCGGACGGCCGTACCCTCGCGGTCACCTCGACCGACGGACCGGTACGGCTGTGGTCCCCGGCCCGCCCGTCCCGCACCACCCTGCTGCCGGACACCACAGCGGCCCGCGCGGTCGCCTTCGCCCCACACGGGCACACCCTCGCCGTCGCCGCCCCCGACGGGGCCGTCCAGCTCTGGGACACGGCCCGCGCCCCGCGGCGGACGGCCCGCCTCACCGGCCACTCGGGCGAGACCGACGCGCTCGCGTTCGCCCCGGACGCCCGCACGCTCGCCTCCGCCGGCGCCGACCGGACCGTACGCCTGTGGGACCCCGGCCGGGCCCGGCAACTGGCCGTCCTGCGCGGACACACCGACGCGGTGCTCGGCCTGGCGTTCGCCCCCGACGGCCGCGGCCTGGCCAGCGGGGGAGTGGACCGGACCGTGCGGCTGTGGGACGTCGGCCGCCGCCGGGCCACCGCGACGCTCACCGGGCACAGCGACGACGTCAACGCGGTCGCCTACACCCGCGACGGCACCACCGTGATCAGCGCGAGCGGGGACGGCACGACCCGGCTGTGGGACGTCCGCGCCGGACGGCTCGTCACCACCCTCAGCGGCCACACCGACTACGTGATGTCCGTGGCGGTCGACCCCACCGGCACACTGCTCGCCACCGGCGGGTTCGACCAGTCCGTGGTTCTGTGGGACCTGCGCGGCGGCACCCTGGCCGCCCGCCCGTTCACGGAGGTATCCGCCGTCGCCTACCGGCCCGACGGGCGGAAGCTGGCCACCGCGGACGCCGACCACACCGTACGGCTGTGGGACCCCGGCCCGGCCCGCCGGCGCGGCACGCCCACCACCCTGGAGGGACAGCCCGGCAGCATCACCACCGTGGCGTTCGCGCCGGACGGGCACACGCTCGCCGCGGCCGGTTCCGACGGCACGGTGGTGCTCTGGGACACCCCGGCCCGCCGCCCGCGCGCCGTGCTGCACGGCCACCTCGGAGCCGTGTTCGCCGTCGCGTTCGCCCCCGACGGCCGTACCCTCGCCTCCGCGGGCGCCGACCGCACCGTCCGCCTCTGGGACGTCCCCGGCCGCCGCCCGCTCGCCGTCCTCACCGGCCACACCGACTACGTCAACGGCGTCGCCTTCAGCCCCGACGGACGGCAACTGGCCAGCGTCGGCGACGATCTGACGGTCCGGCTGTGGGACGCCCGGACCCACCGTCCGCTGGCCAGACTGACCGGCCACACCGGCGCCGTGCGGGGCGTCGCCTTCAGCCCCGACGGCCGCACCCTGGCCAGTGCGGGCAACGACGGCACCGTACGGCTGTGGGACGCGGGCCGCCGCCGGCTCCTCGACTCGCTGACCGGCCACACCGGTTCGGTGCGCGGCCTGGCCTTCTCACCGGACGGCCGGCTGCTGGCCAGCAGCGGCAACGACCGTACGGTACGGCTGTGGGACGTGCCCGGACGGCGGCCGTGGGCCACGCTCTCCGGGCACACCGACGCCGTGTGGGGCGTGGCCTTCGCCCCCGACGGGCGGACGGTGGCGAGCAGCAGCTACGACGGCACGGTACGGCTGTGGAACCTGGACACCGGCACCCGGCTGGCGGAGATCTGCCGCCTGGACCGCGAGACGGACCCGGCGACCCGCCGCTCCCTCCTGCCGGGGGAGCCCGCCCCCGGTGCCTCCGCGTGCCCGCCGCACTGAACGACCCGGCCGTTCCGAAGGGGGTTTCCCGAACGTTTCCCGTTGCCCGTCCAGAAAGGTCCACGCGTCCCCGTCGACCGGCACGCCGTACCCGGGAAGGCTGTCCACCGACCACACCACAGAAGGAAACGGGGGTTCCGGCATGGTCCGGCGGACCGGCGCCATCGGCGCACTCATCGCCCTGCTGACAGCACTCCTCCTCACCCGGCCCGCGCTCACCGCCGACCGGCTCCCCGGGCCGGCCGACGGCGGTTGCGCCGTCCTCGCCCCCGGCGCGACGGCCGAGGCCGAACGGGCCGTCGACGCCGCCTGCGCGCAGGTCGCGGCCGGCGTCTGGTACACCTGGGGCGGCGGCCACGGCGCGCAGCCCGGCCCCACCCACGGCAAGGTCGACCCGACCGACCCGGCCAGCGAACACGACCCCGAGCGCATCGGCTTCGACTGTTCGGGCCTCGTCCGCTACGCCTACGCCCGGGCCACCGGCGCCGACATCCTCGACGGGGACGCCAGCGCCCAGTACTACACCCACCGCACCGCCGCCCGCTTCACCGCGGCCGAGGGCCTCGCCCCGCTGCGCCCCGGGGACCTGCTCGCCTACGGAACCTCGGCCGACCTGCACCACATCGCCCTCTACCTCGGCGCCGGCAGGATGGTGGAGGCCCGGCAGTCCGGGACCAGGCTGATGGTCAGTGACGTCCGCCTCGGCGGCGACTACTTCGGCGCCGTCCGCGTCGACACCGGCACCGTCGAGGGCCCCGTCTTCCGCACCTGGGGCACCGGCGTGTGGACCAAGGCCCAGCCCTCCGTCCGGGCCGCCCGCGTCTACGCCTTCCCCGGCCCCACGACGATCCGTGTCGCCTGCCAGAAGCACGCCGAACCCGTCACCGCCGAGGGCTACACCAACGACGCCTGGTCCTACCTCCCCGACTACCGAGCCTGGGTCACCAACATCTACATCAAGGGCCCGGCCTGGCTGGACGGCGTACCGACCTGCACCGCCTGAGCGGCCGGGCCCCGCGGGTTCAGGAGCTGGTGAGGACGACGAGCTGCCGGGTCGCCCGGGTCATCGCGACATAGCGGTCCACGGCGCCCTCCACGCCCTCACCGAACCCCCGCGGATCGACCAGGACGACCAGGTCGAACTCGAGGCCCTTCGCCAGCTCCGGGGTCAGCGAGCGCACCCGGGACGTCGACCGGAACGCGGGATCGCCGATGACACAGGCGATCCCGTCGGCGTGCTCGGCGAGCCAGGTGTCCAGCAACGGGCGCAGGTCCGCCACGGACCCGTGGACGACGGGGACACCGCCGCCGCGGATGGAGACCGGCACGTTGGCGTCCGGGAGCACCGCCCGGATGACCGGCTCGGCCTCCGCCATGATCTCCTTGGGCGTCCGGTAGTTGATGCTCAGCGAGGCCAGTTCGATCCGGTCGAAGCCGACCCGTTCGAGCCGTTCCCGCCAGGACTCCGTGAAGCCGTGCCGGGCCTGGGCGCGGTCCCCGACGACGGTGAAGCTCCGCGACGGGCAGCGCAGCAGCAGCATCTGCCACTCCGCGTCGGTCAGTTCCTGCGCCTCGTCCACGACGACGTGCGCGAACGGGCCGGCGAGCCGGTCCGGGTCGACGGCCGCCAGCTCCGACTCGTCCACCAGGCTGACCTTGGCGTCCTCCCCGCGCAGCATCCGCACCAGGCCCTCGCCGTCGTCACCGTCGGCACCGGAGTCGGCCACCGCCTGGACGAGGTTGTCGACCACCTGCGCCATGCGCTCGCGCTGCGCGGCGAGGACGGCCTCCTGCCGGCGCCGGCGCCGGGCCGTCTCCGGGTCGCCGAGCCGCTGTCGCGCCGCGTCCAGGAGCGGCAGGTCGGACACCGTCCAGGCGTGGGCGTCCGTCCGTTGCAGCCGCCGTACCTCCTCGCGGGTCAGCCAGGGGGCGCACAGCCGCAGGTAGGCGGGTACCGACCACAGGTCCCCGACGAGGTCGGCCGCCTCCAGCAGCGGCCACGCCCGGTCGAACGCCGTGCGCAGCTCCCGGTTCTGCCGCAGCGCCCTGCGCAGCAGCTCGGGCGAGGCACCGCCGTCGACGCCGCCGTCCTGCTTGTCCACCAGGATCGTCAGCAGCTCCTCCCAGACCTGGTGGCGCGCCTCGTTGTGCGCGGTGCCGGGCTCCGCCGCGTCGAACGCCACGGCCCAGTCGCCGGGGCTCAGCCAGACCTCGGACCAGGGGGTGACGACCGCCATGCCCTCGGCCGGCGGCTCCTCGTAGAACCGCACGGCCTTCTCGATCGCCTTCACCATGTCCGCCGACGACTTCAGACGGGCCACCTCCGGATCGGTCTCGGCCACCGCGTCCGCCCCCTCGGCGACGAGGTCCCGCAGGACGCAGGTCTGCACGCCCTCCTCACCGAGGCTGGGCAGCACGTCGGAGACGTAGGCCAGGTACGGCCGGTGCGGGCCGACGAAGAGGACGCCGCCCCGGCGGTGACCCACCCGGGGGTCGGAGTGGAGGAGATAGGCGGAGCGGTGCAGGGCGACGACCGTCTTTCCCGTCCCCGGGCCGCCGTCGACCACCAGGGCACCGCGGGACCCCGCCCGGATGACGGCGTCCTGGTCGGCCTGGATGGTGCCGAGCACGTCCCGCATCCGCGGCGAACGGGTGCCGCCGAGGCTGGCGATGAACGCGGACTGGTCGTCCAGGGCGGCATGCCCGGCCAGTCCGTCCGGGGTGAACACCTCGTCCCAGTAGTCGGTGATCCGGCCGTCGGTCCAGCGGTACCTGCGGCGGCTCACCAGCCCCATCGGGTTGGCGTGGGTGGCGCCGAAGAAGGGCTCGGCCGCGGGGGAGCGCCAGTCGACCAGCAGCCGGCGGCCCGTGCTGTCCGTGAGACCGAGGCGTCCGACGTACAGGGGCTCGGAGCCGTCCGCACCGACCATGCGGCCCAGGCACAGGTCGAGGCCGAACCGGCGCAGGGTGCGCAGGCGAGCAGTGAGGCGGTGGATCTCCGCGTCCCGGTCCATCGCGTGCCGGCCCATGCCGCCCGGCGCCCTGCGCTCGGCGTCCAGGCGGCGGGTCAGTTCGGCGATCGTCTGCTCAAGACACTCCGCGATGGCCGCGAAGTGCTTCTCGTCACCGGCGATGAGGGCCGGGTCGGCCTTGGGGGCGAGGCGCTCGGGAAGGTCGAAGGCGCCGGTGGTCAGGGGCTGTGTCATATCAGTGGGCTCCGTGGTGAGGCCGCTCGCGACCGTGCGCGCGGCAGGGCGTCCGGACGGCTGGGACGAACCTGGTGGTCTCAGCCGTGCGCGTCGAGCAGCAGCCGTGCCGCCACCTCCGCTCCGTCGGCGCGGATCCGGTCCGCCAGGGCGCCGGCCCGGGCGCGGGTATCGGGGACGAGGGCCGTTCCGAGCGCGGCCGACAGGGAGTCGACCGTCGGTGTGGGGCCGTCGTGGGCCGCGCCGATCCCCAGCTCGGCCACCCGGCCGGCCCAGTAGGGCTGGTCCGCCGCCTGCGGTACCACCACCTGGGGCGCGCCGGCCCGGGCGGCGGTCGTCGTGGTGCCGGCGCCGCCGTGGTGCACGACGGCGGCCACCCGGGCGAACAGGGCCTGCTGGTTGACCTCACCGACCACGCAGCAGTCGTCCTGCCCGTCGACCGGGGACAGGCCGGCCCAGCCGCGCGCCAGGACCACGCGGCGGCCCTGCGCGCGGACCGCCTCGACGACGACCCGGGCGGCGTCCGGCGACGCGTGCAGGGGCATGCTGCCGAAACCCACGTACACCGGCGGCGCGCCGGCGTCCAGGAACGCCGTCAGCTCGGCGGGCAGCGGGCGCTCGTCGGGCAGGATCCACGCGCCGGTCTGCACCACGTCGAGGTCCGGCCGCTCGTACAGCGGGTCCAGGGCGGGGTCCGTCGCCACCCACGGCCGGCCGCCGACGACGTAGTCACGGACGTGGTCCACCGCCGGCAGGCCGATCGCGGCCCGGTTCGTGTTGAGCGCCTCGCCGAACAGCGCGTCGGTGTGCCGGGTGTCCAGGTCCCACAGCGCCTGGTGGTCCGTCACCTCCGGCGGGAGCGGCCGTCCCGGATAGGCCAGGGGCGGGTGGTGCGGCGACGGCAGGGTGAGCTGCTGGAAGGTCACGGACACGGCGTGGACGCCGAGCCGCTCGGCCACCGACAGTGCGCCGGCCGCGGCGGGCAGCGGACCGGTCGCCACCAGCACGTCACACCCCTCGGCCGCCGCCGGGAGCGTCTCCAGCTGGCCGGCGATCAGCCGGGCCGCGCGCTCCGGCAGGGACGCGGGCGCCGGCCGGGCCGTGGTGAGCGCGCGCGCCGACGGGCCGACCGGTGTCAGCGGCACGCCGACATCGGCCAGCCGCCGCGCGAAGTCCTCGTCCGGCGGCGCGCACACCCGCACCCGTGCGCCGTGCTCCCGCAACCGCACCGCGAGTCCGGCCATCGGTTCGACATCTCCGCGCGAACCGTACGTCGACAAAAGAACACGCACTGAGCGAATCCCCCATTTCCACAGCTTCCTGGCCTCGGCCGGCAATTCTGCGGGACGACGGGGGCCTTGCCGCAAGCCCCCCAGTGCGCTATAAGTTGAGAGTGGCAAGGAGCGCGTGACCTCCTTGCCTTTGTTGTTGCCGCTGCCTTCCGCGTGTTTTCCGCGGCTTCCCGCGCGTTTTCCGCGCCGGTTTCGCCACCCTCCGCTCAGCCGCCCGCTCCGCCGGGCCGTGAGGTGCCGGACTCCCGGTCGTCGGCGATTCTGTAGGGGTGTGGGGTGTCCCGGCGGCCCGGCTGCCGACGGCCTACGCCGCCTCCGGCCGTCGTGCGCTGCGCGTGACGCTGGTCGCGGCGGCGGGCTTCTACGCCTTCCGCTACGGCCTCGACCGCCCCGTGGCGGCGACGTACGCGCTGTTCACCGTAGTGGCCCTGGGCGGACTGTCCAGGATCCCCGGCACCGGCCGGCAACGCGCGGCGTTCATCGCACGCCTGCTGCCGGTGTGCTGGGTCCTGGTCGTCGTCGGCACCTGTCTGTCGGTGCGGACGTGGAGCGCCGTCCTCGGCATGCTGGTGATCGGCTTCACGCTGGCCTTCTCCGCCGTGGGCGGACCACGTCCGGCGGGGGCGGCGCCGGGCCTCCAGCTCCTCTACATCCTGCCGTCCTTCCCGCCGTACGATCCCGGCTCGCTCGGCGATCGACTGCTCGGAACGACCACGGGCGTCGCCCTGTTCGTCGCGGCCGAGGCGCTGCTCCTCCCCGAGCCCGCCCCGCCGTCGTACCGGGAGCGGGCCGCCCGCGCCGCCCTGGTCGCCGAGCGGTGCGCTGCGCGGCTCACCACGGCCCGCGGTGCCCTGACCGGCTCGGACATCCGGGCGGCCCAGGAGGCGGGCCAGGCGCTGCGCCCGCTCAACGTGCCGGAGGCCGAGCGCCCGGCGGGGCCCGGCGTGCGCGAGCGTGCCCTCACCCACACCGGACTGGCCATCCGCACCCTGCTCGGCAGACTCGCCCAGCTGCCCCCCGTACGGGACGACGAGACGGCACCCCACGTGACCGCCGTTCTGCGGACGGTGGCCCGCCTCGCCGAGGCCACCGCCGGCTGTCTGCGCACCGGGACGTCCCCGGTGGCCCTGCGGGCGGAGCTGCTCACGGCACGCGCACGCCTGTCCGCCGTGTCCGCCGGCCCCCCGTCCACGGGCGCCGGCGTCTGCCTTGCGCCCGATGTCCTGCGCTGCCACGCCGCCGTGCTGGAGGTCGCCGACGCGGCGCTCGCCATGGGCGCGGCGGCCGATCTCGCGTTGGGCGGACGGCACGCCTCGGTGCCACTGCCGCCCGGTCGCTTCTGGTACGCCACGACCCCGGCCCCGCTGCTGTGGTGGCACCGGGCACGCGGCCACGCGGGACGCCGGTCGGTGTTCTTCCAGAACGCGGTGCGCATGGCCCTGGCCCTGACGGCCGTGCGGTTGGTGGCCGGGGTGGACACGCTGCCGCACGGGTTCTGGGCGATGCTGGCGACCCTCACCCTCACCCGGACCACCCTGGGCGCGACGTGGAGCACCGTCCGCCTGGCGCTCGCGGGCACCCTGGCCGGGGCCCTGGTCAGCGCGGGCGTGCTGATCCTGGTGGGGTCCGACACCGCCGTGTACGCCGTCCTGCTGCCGGTGTGGATGCTGTGCGCCTTCACCGTGGGCCCGGTCCGGGGCGTCGGATGGGCGCAGGGGATGTTCACCGTGCTCGTCGCGCTGGTCTTCGCGCAGCTGGCGCAGCCGACGTGGCGGCTGGCGGAGGTCAGAATGCTGGACGTGCTGGTCGGCAGCGCGATCGGCGCCGTCTTCGGCGTGCTGGCCTGGCCCCGCGGCGCCCATGACGAACTGCGCCGGGCGGCGGCGGAGCTCCTGCGCCGGGCCGCGGAGATCGTCGTGGCGACCAGCGCCTCGGTCGCGGCCGACGCGGCGCCGGACTCGCCGTCGGGGGTGCCCGGCCACCGCTCGCTGCAGCGGGCCGTCGTCCTCGCGGAGTCCGCGTACGCGCAGGTGCAGAGCGAACCGCCGCCCTTCGGCGGAGGCGGGCGCGGGGCGGATCCGCGTACGGTGGACTGGCAGGCGACGCTCATCGCCGGTCACCACACTCTGTGGGGCTCGGCCCGGCTGCTGGAGCCACCGCTGACCGCGCTGAGCCCGGAGGCCGCCGAATCGGCCGGCACGCTGGGGGAGCGGGTGGCGGGACGCATGCTGCTCGTCTCGGCGGCCCTCGACCCGGCGGACGACGCCCCGGCCGCGGCTCCCTCCTTGACCGACCCGGTCCTCGTCGGTTTCACCGCCGAACCGCCCGGTGCTCCCCGGCGCTACTACGCGACCGTGGCGTGGCTGAACTCGTTGATGACCGACCTCGCCCGGATCGGGCACGGCGCGGCGAGGAAGCCGTGACGTCCTCACCGGCTCCCGCGCCCACGGACGGGCGGCCACGCCGGGCGGGCCGCCCGTCACCACAGAACACACCCTGAACGTTACAGATGGAAAGCGTACGAGCGCAGAGCGTGACGGGGCGCGCGTCGTGGGCGCGTGGAGCCCGGCGGTGTCGCGGTTCAGCTTGTGATCGCCCTTGACAGGCAGGCGAGTTGGCGGGCGAGGTGAACCCCTTGCGTCGCCATGGACGGACGTCCCCGCGCCCTCCGGAAGCCGCCGCGGGGCGGGCAGTGGGACGCGCAGGGCGGATACGGCGGGCCCGGGACGGGCTTGATGCCGGTCGCGCCGCCCTGGGGGGATCGTCGACCCGACCCTGCTCCCGGAGGCATGGGTGCGCCAGGTCGAAGGCCTGCTTTGCCCCGGTGCCGGCGAAGACACGCCGGTGCACGAAAGCATCCGCGCCCGGGTCGGTCATCCGGGCCCGGAGGTGTGGACCGGCGTGGGCGTTCGGCATCAGAGGACACCGGATGAAGAGGGGCGGCCCCGCAGGGTGCGGGTGGCGCGGGTGGTTTCAGCTGTCGGCGGGGGCGGCGAGTACGGTCCGGGAGGCGAAGTTGCGGTAGCCGGCGCGGTCGAACGCGGCTGCCATGGGGCGGTCGGCCAGGTCGGTGTCGGCCGTGATCCGGCGGGCGCCCGCGTCGAGCAGGACCCGGGTGGTCTCCGCCAGCAGCTCGTCCACGTATCCCCGGCCGCGCAGGGACGGCACCACACCGAGGTAACCGACCACGAAGCTCCGGTCGTTGCGGGACGGGACGAGGAGCCCGGCGATGGCGCCGTCCGGGGTGTGGGCCAGACGCCACCAGTCCCGGTCGCCGGGCATCGCCCGGTAGCCCTCCAGGTCCTCCCGGGCCGCCTTCTCCACCGTGCTCGGCGACCACGCGCCGGGTCGAGGTGTCGAGGCTTCCCTCGGCCACCTCGCGAAAGGCGCCGAGGAACACCTCGTCGTCCGGTTCGGGCCGGAACACCAGCCGCCCGGTGACCGCGGGTGGTGGTGTCCGGTCGGCGGTCCACTCGTAACGGAGCCTGCGCAGCACGTCGGTAAGGCCTGCGCCCCCGGCCCGGTCGGCGGCCGCGCTCGGCTGGCGGCTCGGGGTGGCCGCGGCCGAGCGCTCGCGGCGTACGCCGTGTGCGGCGCCAGGGTCGGCACGGAGAACGCCAGCGCGGCGGCCCCGGCGACACTCCCGACGACCCGGCCCGCCGAGCGGCGCGGGGTGAGCTGCCGTGGGGCGAGCCGCCTTGGGGGACGTGCCGGACGCGGGTGCGGATCGGTCACGATGACCTCCACTGTGGGGGTGTGGGAACGCTCCCATGCCGGTGCGAGGGTAGAAACGCGGCTGACGCGTCGTCAAGGATTCTGTCGGGATCGGTGTTCGGGGCTGTTGGGATCCGTGGCTCTGCGTCGCCTTCCCGCCGGAGTCGGGTGCACCGGCCCTTTGCTGTCGCGGGCCGCCAGGCCAAACGACCCGCGCTGCTTACGGTGACCCCGCTCGCCGGGGACGCCTCCTTCGTCGGCGGGGCGACGGCGCGCCGCCGACCTGGGGCCGGGTCAGCCGTGGGCGCGGGGGGCCGCCATGCGCTGGTCGAGCCTGCGGAGCGCCATGTCGCCCCAGTGGAGGTTCTCCCGCTCGAACGCCATCCCGCGCATCAGGGTGAGGTACGGGCCGATGCGCTCGGCCTCGGCGAAGTACGCCTCCTCCGAGCGCCCGTCGAGCAGGCGCTGCCGGATCCGTTCGTAGCGGGCCAGCTTGGCGGTGGCCCACTCCATGCGCTCGGCGACGGCCGCGCGTACCGCCGCGATGTCGCCGGCGTCCAGGCACTGCACCTTGACCAGCAGCTCGTCCCGGATCACCGACGGCCGGCCCGGAGGCTCGGCCGTGTAGGCGCGTACGGCCTCACGTCCGGCCTCGGTCAGGGAGAACAGCCGCTTGTTGGGGCGGCGCTCCTGCCGGACGACGCGCGCCGTGACCAGCCCCTCGGCCTCCATGCGCTCCAGCTCCCGGTAGAGCTGCTGGGGTGTCGTCATCCAGAAGTTGGCGACCGTCGCGTCGAAACCCTTCGCCAGGTCGTAACCGGACGCCTCACCCTCCAGAAGGGCCGCCATCACCGCGTTCCGCAAAGCCATGGGGCACAAACTAGCAGCAGGGTGAGTAGTCAACGAAGTGAGTGATACAGCGCGCTCTCCGCCATGGACAAGCGCTTGATCACAGCCGTAGCCTGCCAGCCCGGATACTCAATTAATTGACTAACAGGAGTGGTGTATGCATCCCTTCCGCGCGGCCGTCGAGAGCGGCGACCTGGACGCCGTCGCCGGTCTGCTGGCCGACGACGTCGTCTTCACCAGCCCCGTCGCGTTCAAGCCGTACCGCGGCAGGGCGATCACCGCGGCGATCGTGCGCGGGGTGTCCCGGGTCTTCGAGGACTTCACCTACGTCCGTGAGATCGCGAACCCCGACGGCCGCGACCACGTCCTCGTCTTCACCGCCACCGTCGCGGGGAAGCAGCTCCAGGGCGCCGACTTCCTGCATTTCGACGAGGACGGCAGGATCGACGAGTTCACGGTGATGGTGCGCCCGCTCTCCGCGGCGCAGGCGCTGGCCGAGGCCATGGGCGCCCAGTTCGAGCAGATCGCGCGGGAGGCCGGCTGACCCGCGCGCGCCGGATGGTGACGTGGCCGGCGGCCGGGGCGTGAGCCTCGTGCCGGGCCCAGGGCGTCGAGACCCTGCCGGTCCCGCGCACCGCCCCTGACCGCGCCCCGCGCTTGACCGGTGCCACGGCAGGGCGGAGGGATGCGTCCAGCCGACGGGGGTGGGGCACGTGGCCGGCGTCGAACCCGTGCCGCCGGGCACGCCCGGAGCCGTGTGACGCTCACCGCCCCACCCGGGACGGACCGGTGAGGCGGTGAGCGAGGCGCGGGTCAGGTGGTGCCCTGTGCCGTGACGCAGCCGATCGAACCGGCGGGGACGTTGTTGCCGGTCGAGGTGGCGGTGAAGCCGAAGGTGACGCTGCCGTCGGCGGGCACGACCCGGTTGTGGTCCACGTTGCGGACCGTGACCGTGCCGTCGGCGGCGGTGGACTGCGTGCCGTTCCACAGACTGCTGATCTTGGTGCCCGCTCCCGGCCGCCAGGCCACGGCCCAGCCGTCGAGCGGCTCCGTGCCGTGGTTCATGACCTCGACGGAGGCCTGGAAGCCACCGTTCCAGGAGTTCACCACGGAGTAGACGGCCATGCAGGAACCGGTGTGCGGATCCGTCGGTGTCGGGGTCGGGGTGGGCGTGGGCGTCGGTGTGCCGCCGGAGCCGCGGATGCCCGTGACCTCCCCGTGGCCGCCGTCGAAGGCGATGTCCGAGCAGGAGAAGAAGTTCTCCTGGCTGTCCGAGCGGACCCACTGGATGAACATCAGCGCGTCACCGGACCGGCCGGAGGGGAGCTTCATGTCCCAGTAGTAGTGGCCCCCGTCGGTGCCCGGCGACCCCTGCTGCGGCGGGTTGGTGACCGTCTGGACCGGTTCGAGGTCCGCCCAGCGCAGCGCGGAGGTGGGTGACCAGCCCTGCTTGGTGACGTAGACCCGGAAGTCGCCCGGGTGCGCCGCCCAGTTGCTGTACTGGGCCTGGATGGTGGCCCCGCTGGTCAGATGGGTGCGCGGCCAGTCCGACCGGGCCGCGTTGTAGGCGCGGAAGTCGTACGGGGACCGGTCGCCCGCGCTGCACAGCGTGCCGTCGGGGACGTAACCGGCGCCGCGGCCCCCGGCGTTCGAGTCGAGCACGGCGAACCAGTTGTACAGCGCCGTCGCACCGCTCTGCGCCAGCGCGTCCCGGCACGCCGGGTTGGTCGGGTCCAGCCCTCCCGTCGTCGTGTGCGCGTCGAGATAGCACAGGTAGGTGCGCGATCCGGGCAGCATCGCCACCCCGTGCGCCTGGGCGCTGGTCTGCCCCAGCAGGGTCAGGGCGAGTGCGGCCAGCAGGGTCGAGAGGGCCGCTGCCGCCGACACGAGTCTGTTGCGTCGAGCCACGTTCTGCTCCTTCCGGTGTGGATCAGGCGGGTGGTGCGCCCCGGGCGGGTGCCGTACCGAGGCACGCGGGGATCGCCGGGGCGCGCCGGTGTACGTCGGGCGCCGTGACCCCGCTCAGGCCGACGGACGAGACAGCGGTGTCCTCGCCGTGGAGGGCGTGGTCGGGGCAAGGGGAGTCGTGGTGGGGTGGGGGCCGGCGGGGGACGAGACACCGGCGAACGGGGTGTCGACGTGGACCGGCGCGGCGGACACGGGGTGCGCCGTGAACCGGCCGGTCAGGCCCAGTGCCAGGGCGGCGAGCGCCGCGCTCAGAGCGGCCGCACGGCGCCGTCGGCGCCCTGGTCCCGACGGGGGTGCGGGCGCTCGGCGGGTGGCGGGTGCCATGGGTCCTCCTCGTGGGCGCGGGGGGTACGAGGTGGTGCTGCCGGCGGGCGCTCAGGTGCCGGCGCAGTGGAGGCCGGGGGTGCCGGCGGTGCCGTCCGCGGTGAAGCCGAACGAGGCGGTGCCGCCGGGCGGCAGGGAGCCGTTGAAGGCGGCGTTGCGGACGGTGGCCCGGCCGTCGGCCGTGCTCAGCGCACCGTTCCACAGGCTGGTGACGCGGGAGCCGCCCAGGTCCCAGTCCACCGCCCAGCCCGTCAGCGCGGCCGAGCCGGTGTTCTCGACGGTGACCTCCGCCTGGTAACCGCCCTGCCAGGACGACGCGGTGCGGAACCGCGCGGTGCACGCCCCCGGTGCCGGCGTGGGCGCGGGACCGGTACCGGAGTACGTCAGCCCGTACCCGTAGGGGAAGAGCGGGTCCTTGCCGTCGCCGTCGTTGACGGGCTCCTGGGAGGACGTCCTCGGCCAGCTCACCGGCAGCTTCCCGGTGGGGGCGTGGTCGCCGAACAGGACGTCGGACACGCCGGCGCCCTCCGTTCCGGGCAGCCAGGCGGCCAGCAGCGCCTGCCAGTCGGGCAGTCGGTCGGCGATGTCCAGCGGACGGCCGGACACCAGGACCACGACGACCGGCACCCCGCTCGCCTTCAGCCGGGCGAGGGTCCCCAGGTCCTCCTGGTCCAGCCCGAGGCCGCCCGGCCGGTCGCCCTTGCCCTCGGCGTACGGGGTCTCGCCGATGACGGCGACGGCGGCGCGGTAACTGGAGTCGATGCCGTTGCCGTAGCGGTCGTAGGTGACCCGGGACGGGTCGGTGACGGCGGCGCGGATGCCCTGCAGGATCGTGGTGCCGTCGGTGACGGGACCGCTGCGGCCCTGCCAGCCGACGGTCCAGCCGCCGCTCTGGTTGCCGATGTCGTCGGCGGACCTGCCGGCGACGAACAGCTTGGCCGACTTCGGCAGGGGCAGCACACCGCCCTCGTTCTTCAGCAGCACCTGTGAGGCGCGCACCGCCTGCCGGGCCAGCTCCCGGTGCGCGGCCGAACCGACCGTGGCGGTGTACGTGCGGTCGGTGAACGGCTCCTCGAACAGCCCCAGTTGGAACTTCCTGCCGAGGATGCGGCGGTTGGCGTCGTCGATCCGGGACTGCGGGATCCGGCCCGCGGTGACCTCGCCGCGCAACAGGGTGAGGAACTTCTTGTAGTCGTGCGGGACCATCACCATGTCGACGCCCGCGTTGACGGCCGTGGCGATCTCGGCGCCGGTGAAGCCGCTCTGCCCGTCGAGCTGGTCGACCGCGGCCCAGTCGGACACGACGAACCCGCTGAACCCGAGTTCGCCCTTCAGCACGTCGGTCACCAGGTACTTGTTCGCGTGCGACCTGACCCCGTTCCAGCTGCTGTACGACAGCATCACCGCGCCCACCCCGCGGCGCACCGCCTCCCGGAACGGCGGCAGGTGGACGGCGCGCAGGTCGGCCTCGGACAGCCGGGTGTCGCCCTGGTCCACGCCGCCCGCGGTGCCGCCGTCGCCGAGGTAGTGCTTGGCGGTGGCGAGCACGGACGCCGGGCCCGCACCGAGGGTGTCGCCCTGCAGGCCGGTGATGAACGTGGTCAGGGCGGAGGGCAGTTCGGGTGTCTCGCCGTACGACTCGTAGGTGCGGCCCCAGCGGTCGTCACGGGCGACGCACAGGCACGGCGCGAAGTCCCAGTCGATGCCGGTGCCCGACACCTCCTCGGCCACCGCCCGCCCGATCCGCTGGACGAGCGCGGGATCGCGGGTGGCGCCGAGGCCGATGTTGTGCGGGAACAGGGTGGCCCCGCGGACCGCGTTGTGGCCGTGCACCGCGTCGATCCCGTAGATCACCGGGATGCCGAGCGGTGTGGTCAGGGCGGTGCGCTGCAGGGAGTCGTAGGTGTCGGCCCAGGTCTGGGCGTTGTTGGGGCTGACGGTGGAGTCGCCGCCGGACAGCACCGATCCGATGCGGTAGGCGGCGAGGTCGGACCGCGGGACGAGGGCGTCCTTCTCGATCTGCGTCATCTGGCCGAGCTTGTCGTCCAGGGTCATGCGTGACAGCAGGTCGGTGACGCGGTCCGGCACGGGTAAGGACGCGTCCTGGTAGGGGAGGACCGCGGCCGGTGCGGCCACGGGCTCCGGTGCGGCCGCGGCCGGCGCGGTGAGGGCCAGGGCCGCCGCACACACGGCCAGGGCCGTCAGCGGACGGCGGCGGGCGGACAGGAGGCTCATGCGGGCTGGCCTTTCCTGGAGTCCTTGAGGCGGCCGGGAGCGCGGCGCCTGTGGAACCGGGACCCGCCCGATCGGCGGGTGCGGGACGAGCGGGTCCCGGGGCGGGTGGGGTGCGCCGGCTGCGGGGTTGGCGGGATGCGCCTCGCTGCGCGGAGCCGTTGGGCTGTGCGGTGGTGTGCGGTGCCGGTGGGGCTTCGCCGCGCCGGCGCGTCCTTGGGGGCGTGCGTCAGGCGGTGGTGCAGGTGGCCCCGTTCAGGCTGAATCCGGCCGGCTTGGCGAAGGTCCCGGTGTAGCTGCCCTGGAACCCGAAGGACACCTGGCCGCCTGCTGCGATCTGCGCGTTGTAGGCCAGACCGCTCGCCGTGACCGCGCCGGCGGACGGCGTCACGCCGGCCCCCCAGGCGCTGGTGATCCGCTGCCCCGAGGGCAGGGTGAAGGCCAGCTTCCAGTCGTTGACGGGGGAGGAGCCGGTGTTGGCGACGGTGACGTCGGCGGTGAAGCCGCCCTGCCAGACGTTCGTCGCGTACGCCACCTTGCAGGCCGCCGGGTTACCGGAGCCGCCGCTGCCGGTCTCGACCGTGGAGGAGAACGAGTTCACGGCGAGGCCGGCGCCGTTCTGCCAGGGCTCGAAGCCCGCCTGCACACTGGTCAGGTACCAGCTGTCCTGCGCGAGCCCCCGGGAGACGGCCTGCCGGACGAAGTCCATGACGTCGAAGCTCCAGCTGGTGATCGCCGACGGGGCGACGAACGACAGGACGTCGTTGGAGCCGTTGTTCCCGGACCACACCTGCCAGGTGCGTCCGGCGACGGTGGCGGTGCCGACCTGCGAGCCCACCGGCTGGATGGAGCCGACCTTGTTGAACCACACCATGATCTCGGTCCTGTTCACGCCGTCGGTACGGGGCGTGGGGTCGAGCCAGATGTCGTACGCGGCGTCGTACACCGCGTTGCTCACATAGCCGTACGAGATGCTGGTGGGCGCGGCGGAGATGGTGGAGAGCCGCGCCGGGAGCCTGGTCCCCGGCGAGCAGTTGGTGTAGTGGCAGCCGTTGTACACGGACGGGTAGGACTTCGGGGCGCCGTTCGTCGGCACGGAGCCGTCGGCCTGGGTCACGCGGAACCCGGAGTCCGTGGCGGTGATGCACTGGGTGTCGGCGGTGCCCCAGCGGTTGTTCTGGACGACGTAGCGGTCCTGGATCGTCGTCGACCCGTACTGTTCGCAGATCGCGGTGTCGGCGTGGGCCGCCGGGGCGACGGTGAGCAGCGCCCCGAGGGCGGCGAGGGCGGTGAGGAGCGCGCCCAACAGGCCGCGCGTTCCACGGGCATGGTGCTTGGACGGTCGCATGCGGGTCCTCTCCGTGACGGTGGGGAGGGTGCGGGAGCGCTCCCAGGCACGTCTGGATGGGAGCGCTCCCATTCCCTCCGTTGGGCAGGGACTGTAGGGAGAGTTCATGCCCCTGACAAGACTGGCGGGCGGGGCGAGTGTCGAAAGAGTTTCGAAAGCCCAGGTCAGGTTTCGGGACGACGGCAGGTCAGAGACGTTTTGGGAGCGCTCCCGAGAGCACTCACGCCGAGTCGCGCACCACCAGCTCCGTACGGAGGATCACGTGGCGCCACGCCACGGGCGACTCCTCCAGCTCCTCCAGGAGCAGCCGCACCATGGCCCGCCCGATCTCCTCCAGCGGCTGCCGTACGGTCGTCAGCCGCGGCTCGGTCCGATCGGCCAGCGGGAAGTCGTCGAAGCCGATGACGGCGACGTCCTGCGGGATCCGTCGGCCCGCCGCGCGCAGCGCCTCCAGGGCGCCGGCGGCCGTGGTGTCCGAGGCGGCGAGGACACCGTCGATCTCCGGGTGCCGCTCGATCAGCCGGGCCATGGCGCGCCGGCCGCTCTCCTCGGTGAAATCGCCCTCGGCGACCCAGGACGGCCGCGCCTCCACACCGGCCTGGGCCAGGGCCTCCCGGTAGCCGCGCAGCCGGCACCGGGTGACGTACATGTCGAGCGGCCCGGTGATCGTCGCGATGGTGCGCCGGCCCGACTCCAGCAGCCGGGCGACCGCGTCGCGGGCGCCGCCGACGTTGTCCGCGTCGACGTAGCTGACGTGCTCGTCGGCCGAGCGCCGGCCCAGCAGGACGGTGGGCAGCCGGGCCTCGGCGAGCATGTCGGGCAGTGGATCGTCGGCGTGCACGGACATCAGCAGCACCCCGTCGACCCGGCCGCCCCGGGCGAACTCCAGGAAGCGCCGCCGCTCGGTGTCCGAGCGGACCAGGGTCAGCAGCAGCTGCATGCCGGTGTCCGTCAGGGCGTCGCCGATCGAGGTGACGATCTCGGAGAAGAAGGGCTCCGCGAAGTTGCGCCAGTCCGGTTCCGTCATGACGAGCGCGACGGCGTCGGCGCGCCGGCCGGCCAGCGAACGGGCCGCGAGGTTGGGCACGTAGCCCAGTTCCGCGATGGCCTGCTGCACGGCCCGGCGCGTCGATTCCCTCACGCCCGCCTCGTTGTTGACGACGCGGGAGACCGTGCCCCGGCCCACTCCGGCGTGAGCGGCCACCTCCTCCAGCGTCGGCGTGCCTGGGCGCCGCTTGCCCATGACCACCTCCCCCCACGAGATCACCGATATTACGGCTCCGGCGGCAGCCGGCCCACAGCGTGTCCCGTGCCGGGGGCGCGGACCGGACACCCGCGCACACCCGTCCGGACCGGCCGCGTCGGACGTCCGGGTCAGATGTCCAGGGCGTCCAGCAGGGCCGACGGGTCCGGCTCCGCGGTGCTGTCCAGCGACTGCTCGGTCCAGATGACCTTGCCGCGCGCCGCGTAGCGGGTGCCCCACATGTCGGCGAACTGGGAGACCAGGAACAGACCGCGACCGCCCTCGTCGGTGGTGGCCGCGCGGCGCAGCCGGGGCGAGGTGTTGCTGCCGTCCGACACCTCGCAGACCAGGGTCCGGCCCAGCAGCAGCCTCACGCGTACGGGCGGGGCGCCGTACCGGACCGCGTTGGTGAGGAGTTCGCTGAGGATCAGCTCCGTGGCGAACGCCGTCCCCTCCAGTCCCCAGTCGGCGAGCCGCCGGCCGACCTCCCTGCGCACCCGAGATACGGCCTCGACGTCGAAGGGGACGTCCCAGGTCGCGACGCACGAGGGGGTGAGCCGCCGGGTCCGGGCGACCAGCAGCGCCACGTCGTCACTGGGGTGCGCGGGCAGCATCGTCTCCACGAGGGCCTGGCAGGTTTCCTCCGGTGACCGGTCCGGACGGGCGATGGCCGAGGAGAGCAGCTCCAGGCCCTCGTCGATGTCCCGTCCCCGGTTCTCGATCAGTCCGTCGGTGAACAGGACCAGACGGCTGCCCTCGGGCAGGTCCAGCTCCCCGGCCTCGAAGGGGTGCCCGCCCACCCCCAGCGGGGGTGACAGGGGGAGGTCGGGGAAGGTCACCCTGCCCTGGGGGTCCACCACGGCGGGCGCGAGGTGCCCGGCGCGGGACAGGGTGCAGTGTCCGCCGACCGGGTCGTAAATGACGTAGAGGCAGGTGGCCCCGGTCAGCGGCACCCGGTCGTCGTCGGTGTCGGTCGCGCCCTGGGTGTCCAGCCGGGTCACCATCTCGTCCAGGTGGCCGAGCAGTTCGTCCGGGGCCAGGTCCAGCGAGGAGAAGTTCAGTACGGCCGTGCGCAGCCGACCCATGGTCACCGCGGCCTGCAGCCCGTGGCCCACGATGTCACCGACGACCAGCGCCACCCGGAAACCGGGCAGCGGGATGACGTCGAACCAGTCGCCGCCCACGCCGGACCGCGCCGGCAGGTAGCGCGAGGCGATCTCCAGCGCGTCCTGTTCCGGCAGGCCCAGCGGCAGCAGATTGCGCTGCAGCGTCACCGCCAGCTCGTGCTCGCGGGAGTACCGGCGCGCGTTGTCGATCGCCACGGCGGCCCGGGCCACCAGTTCCTCGGCCACCGCGACGTCCTCCTCCTCGAACGGGCCGGAGGCCGCACCGCGCCAGAAGTTGACCATACCGAGGACCACTCCACGGGCCCGGAGCGGCACCGTGATCAGCGAGCCGATGCCGTAGTCCAGCGCCTGCCGTGCTCCCTCGGGGTCCTGGGCCCGCCAGTCCTGGGCGGTGCGCAGATCGGACACCAGGACGGCCTTGCCCTGCCGGAGCGCCGCCACCATCGGCGTGTCGGCCATCACGAACCGGATCACATCGCCCACCGGCTGCAGGGGGTGCCCCGTCCGCGAGGCCCGCAGCGCGGTGCGGCGCATCTCGTGGACCGCGCTCGTGGGCTCCTGGCCGCGCAGCACGGAGTCGAGGAGTTCCACGGTGACGAAGTCGGCCATGCGGGGGACCGCCACCTCGGACAGTTCCTCCGCCGTGCGCCGTACGTCGAGGGTGGTGCCGATCCGCACGCCCGCCTCGTACAGGAACGACAGCCGGCCCCGCGCGACCTCCGCCTGCCCGGACAGGGCCCTCAGCTCCGTGGTGTCCCGGAAGGTGGCGACCACCCCCTGGACGCCACCGTAGGGGGCGGTGGGCCGGACGTTCACCGCCAGCAGCCGGTCCCCGGCCGGGATCACCTCGTCGGTCGCGGTCTCCTGCGACTCCAGCAGGCGGGTCAGACGCGGCCCCAGACCCAGCTCCCGCACCTGCCGCTGGTCGCCCTTCCCGGGGAGGCTCAGCAGCCGCTGCGCCTCGTCGTTGGCGAGCAGGACGCGCCCGTCGCCGTCGAGGATCAGCACCCCCTCGCGCACCGCGTGGAGCACGGCGTCGTGGTGCTCGTACATCCGGGTCATCTCGGCGGGGCCGAGCCCGTGGGTCTGGCGCAGCAGGCGGCGGCTGACCAGGGCCGCGCCGCCGGTCGCGAGGAGGAGCGCCCCCGCGGCCGCGCCGAGCAGCTTCGGCATCTCCTGGTTCAGCACCTCGCTGACGTTGGCGTACTCGATCCCGGCGGTGACCATGCCGACGACGCGCCTGCTGGCGTCCGTCACGGGCACGACCGCGCGTACGGCGTCGGCGGGCCGGCCGTGGAACGTCTCGGTGAACGTCTCGCCGGCGATGGCCCGGCCGACGCCCTGCGCCTTGGTGCCGATCAGAGCGGGGTCGGGGTCGGTGAGCCGGACCCCGTGCCGGTCCAGGACGGTGACGAAGTCGACGCCGGCGCCCACGCGCGCCTGCTCCGCCGCCGGCTGGAGCCGGGCCGTGGGGTCGGGGGCGCGCAGCGCGAGGGCCGTTCCGGGTGCGTGCGCGAAGGACTCCGCCGCCGCCAGGGCACGGTCCTCCGCGTTGCGCTGGGCGTCGTACCGGCCCTGGACCACCAGAGCGGCGGCGGCCACCGTGACCAGCACCAGCATGATCAGCGCCTGCAGCAGGAAGACCTGCGCGGCGAGCGTACGGACGCTCAGGGACGACGAGAGGCGCCGTCCGCGTGACGGCCAGGGCCATCGTCCACGGGACGGAACGGATGACCCACGTGTGCCGGGCGGCGGCGCGCCTGCCCGTGGCCAGCGGGAACGTCCGCTCATCTCCCTTTTCTAGCACTGGAGCTCCGTCGACGGCGACCGGTGACCCCACCGATGGCTCAGACCCGTGGCGGACGGGCGGCGGCGGAGTCCGGACCGCGCCGCCGGCGCGGCGACGCTCCCCGGCACGCGGATCGACGCCGCGCGCGGACCGGGGACGGGGGCGGGCGCGGGTGATCCGGAACCCCTGGGCGCCGGCCCGGTCGAACATGCCGCTGAGTGGAGCAATACCGGCGCGCCGCCGCCCCGCGGACCAGGCTGGGAGTCTTGTCGAGTTCCCCTGACAGGAGTCCGTGTGCGCAGACCCCGTATGCCGAGGCCCGGACATACCGGTCGGGAGCCGGAGGACGGTGCCGGTGCGCGGACGCGGTTGCCGGAGGCCCCGGCGTGGTTGCGGTGGCTGCCGGTCCTGTACGTCGTGGTCCTTCTGCTGCTGGAGCCCGCGACCCCCGTGCAGTGGCCGGTGAGCTTCGTGCTGATCGCCCTTCCCCTCGTGGCCGCCTTCGCCCACGGACCGGCCGTCGTCGCCGGTGCCACGGTCTTCGCCATCGTCATGGAGGGCGTCCTGGCCGGCACCCCGTGCTGTGCGGGCCGTTCGGTGGGCTACCTGTGGGACCGGCACTACGTCGCCGCCTACGTCTGCACCGCCCTGGTGGGCGTCCTCGGCACGATCCTGGCCGCGCACCGCACGCGCCGCGAGCGCACCCTGGCCGACGTCCGGTTCGTGGCCGACATCGCCCAACGGGTCCTGCTCAGACCGGTTCCGCACCGGATCGGCACGCTCCGGCTGGAGAGCCTCTACCTGTCGGCCGCGGCGGAGGCCCGCATCGGCGGCGATCTCTACGAGGCCGTCCCCACCCGGTACGGGGTCCGGCTGCTCATCGGGGACGTCCGGGGCAAGGGCCTGCTCGCGGTGGAGACGGCCGCTGCCCTGCTCGGCGCGTTCCGCGAGGCCGCGTTCGACGAACCGGCCCTGCCCGCGCTGGCCGACCGGGTGGAGACGAGCATGAACCGCAGGGCGACGCTGCTGGGCGGGAGCGAGGTCGGCGAACGGTTCGTCACCGCCGTCTTCGCCGAGCTCCCCCCGAACGAGCCGCTGATCCGCGTCGTCAACTGCGGCCACCCGCCCCCGGTCCTCCTCAGGGCCGGTGAGGTCCGCGAACTGGACAGCGGCCGCTCGGCCCCGCCGCTCAACCTCGGCATGCTGGCCGGGGAGCCGTACCACGTCGACGCCTACCCCCTGCGGTCCGGCGACCAGCTCCTGCTGTACACGGACGGCATCACGGAGACCCGCGACGCGGCCGGCTCCTTCTACCCCCTGCTCCAGCGCCTCCGTTCCTGGTGCTCCCTCCCGCCCGGGGAACTGCTGGAACGGCTCCACCACGACCTGCTGGACCACAGCGGCGACCGGCTCCAGGACGACATCGCTGCGCTCGCCGTCTCCCTCACCGACGACGCGCGACCCGTCTCACCCGGCGCCGACGCGCCGCCCGTACCGCCCTCGCCCCCGGCCGTCTGAGCCGGACCGCGGCCCGACAGACCCGGGCTCGAAAACCAGAGCTCAGAAGGCGGTGTGAGCGAACCATCGGTCGAGCACCGTGACGTCGCCCGAGACGTCGAAGGCGGGCTCCTGGTACGACCGCCGGCCGTAGAGCAGCAGCAGAAGGTCCTCCGCACGCCCGTGCACGGCCGCCGTGTCCGGTTCGCAGACCGTGTCCCGTTCGGAGACCGTGTCCCCGTCGCCGCCGGTGCGCGGCAGCAGCCGGAACCCGTCGGGGTCCAGCCGCACCCGCCACTCCCCGCCGGACGCGCCGTCGCCGCCCGTGCACCGGAACGCCAGGACCTCCCCGTCGCCGCGCAGCTTCGTCACACCGGGCGCGAAGACCCCCGCGTACGGCAGGTTGACCAGGAACTCGTCCACCCCGTCCGCCGCGAGTACGGGATCCACCTCCGGTTCGCGGCCGACGGCCCGCTCCGCGTCCACCCGGTGCACCAGCGTCTCGTGGAGCATCCGGCGGGCCCAGAACCGCGCGTGCCGGTCCTCGCCCCACGCCCACATCACCGCACCCGGATCCGTCTCCCGCAGTACGGCCGCCACCTCCGGCACCCCGGCCGCCACCCAGTCGGCGAGTTCCCGCACGTCCTCGGGCATCCCCGGTTCCACCTCCCGGCTGCGCGGCGGCTCCTGCACGCGCCGGGTCAGCAGCGCGCAGAACCAGCGCTGCAACGCCCCCACGTGCCGGGTGAGGTCGGCCAGCGTCCAGTCCGGGCAGGCGGGCACGGAACGCGCGGGATCGGCACCCCGCACCACCTCGGCGAACCGCCGCGTCTCCCGCTCGATCGCCTCACGGTAGGTGTCGTAGGGCAGCGGATGCCCCGCCGCGCTCGTCGTCGCCATCTGCTGCCGCCGTTCTGTCCTGGGCACCGGTGCCCGTCTCCTCGTGACGGCCAGTGTGTCTGCTGGAGTCCGCTCGAAGGCAAGTCGGGGCGGTCGGGCGCCGGTGACGCCGGGGTCCCGGCACGCCGCCGGCGGCAGGCAGGGCCGCGAAGCGGGTGACGGGGGTGCCCGCGGAGAGGTGCGGCGGCGAGTGCGGGACGCAGGCGCGCCGGCGCCACTGCGAGAAACCGAGTCGATCGGCGCGATCGCGCCCGCGTGTCACCCAGGGACGGCGAGTTCGTCCACGACGGCCTGGAGGCGGCCCCCGTGGTCGTCGGCGAGCCGGCGTTGGCGCGCCGAGCCGGTGCCCTCGCGCTGGACGTCGCTCAGCCAGTCGCCGACCCACCGGTCGTCGCCGTAGCGGGTCAGGTGCGGTTCGACCCGCTTCCACAGTTCGTCCACCAGCCGGCCCACGGACGTGGGGGCGCAGTCGGGGGTGTGGGTGGCGGGCAGGGTGCCCCGTGTGCCGTACCGGGCGGCCTGCCAGCACGCCGCCCGCAGCAGCAGGTCGGGGACGACGGGCGCGGGCTCACCGGCGCGTACGGCGTCCACGGCGCAGCCGACGAGAGCGCGGACGAGCAGCGCGTAGGCCGTGGTGGACGCGGGATCCGGCAGCACGTCGGCGACGCGCACCTCCACGGTGGGAAGGTGCGGTGAGGGCCGGACGTGCCAGTAGACCATCGCCGGGTCCATCGCCGCCCCGGAGGCCACGAGCTGGCCGACGACCCGCTCGTGGTGAGCCGCGCCGTGCAGAAAGGGCGGCGGGCCCGCCACCGGCCACCGGCCCCAGAGCATGGAGCGCCAGCTGGAGTATCCGGTGTCCGTCCCGTCGCTGAACGGGGAGTTGCAGGTGACGGCCAGCAGCAGGGGCATCCAGCCCCGGAGGTGGTTGACCGCCCGTACGGCCTCCTCCCGGTCGTCCACCCCGACGTGCACGTGGCAGGCGTTCACCCCCTGGTCGTGGGCGAGCGGCCCGAAGCGGTGGGCGAAGGCGCGGTAGCGGGGCTTGTCCACGATGGGCGGTGGGCCGGGCCTGCCGAGCACCGCGGTGCCGCTGGGCACCAGGAGGCAGTCGTGCTCGGCCGCCGCCACGGCCGCGCCGCCGCGCAGCCGGACGATCTCCGCCGCCAGACCCTCGGCCGTGCGGCACACCGCGCTGACCGTCTCCACCTGGGCCTGCGACACCTCCGCCGTGACGTGCGGCGCACCGAGGCGACCGCGCGCGGCACCCACCACGGCCGGGGCTCTGTGCACCGCCGCCCTGCTGTGCCGATCGGCCAGGACGAACTCCTCCTCCACACCGACCGTCGGCGGCGCGGTCAACTCGGCCGGGATCACGGGCGTACCGGCGGCGGCAGGGGTCACGGCATCAAGCGGCTCTGGCACGACCAGCCCTTCCGGGGAGACACGGGGCACCGGCATCCGCTCGGCGCCGGCTCTGCGCGGCCCTCGATCACTGCTGTCACGCTCGGAGACACGGGCCACTCCCTGTTCGAACAGCGGGTGGGTCCCTCATGGTCGTCCCGGCCCCGAGGGCACGGCAAGCGGCTACCCGGACACCGTCGGGGCGCCCGGGACGCCCGGCCCGGGCGCCGGCCGCGGCCCGTGCCGTCCGCGGAAGACGCAGGTCCGGCAGCGGTTCCCGCGCGCCGGACCCCGGCGAACCGGTGCGCCGCGCCGTTCCACCGCGACGCACGCGGCCTGAGGGTCCAGCCCGCGTGGCCGAACTCCGACGTCCCACCGTCGCCGCAGCGCCGCGCCACGACCGGGAGAGGGCGCCGGGCACCGTCCGGGGACGTCATGATCCACCGGTGTCCCGTCGCCGTTAGCCCGTCAGGCTCCGCACGTACGAGGGGGCGCGGGCGACCGGCCTGACCCGGGCCACCCTGCACGCGACGGAGGCCGGGGCACCCGTGTATCCCCGCATCGGCTTCCGGCCGAACTCGCCGGTGCACTTCTACCGCCTCAAGGAGTGACGCGACGGCCCGGTCCGGCGCGGCGGCGCCGGACCGGGGCCGGGTTCCTCAACCGAGCGACGCAGCCGGCTTGTCCCCGGGGCGCAGGCCCGGCCGGTCCGTCGGCGGCATGTCCCGGGCGTCGGCCGTGTAGTCCTCCGGGCGGGTCGCGTCGACGCCATCGGGAGCCTTCAGCGCCCTCAGCGCCCAGGTGAGCACCACGGTGACGAAGACGTTCAGGACGAACGCGGTGAGGCCGATGTAGCCGGTCTCGCCGATGCCCGGGATCTCCTTCGCCGAGCCGCCGAAGTGCTTCTGCGTCGGCGAGGTGACACCGTAGGCGGCGGCGGTGCCGTAGATCATGCCGGCGGCCCAGCCGGCCAGCAGGGCCCAGCGGTGGAACCAGCGGGTGAACAGGCCGCCGACCAG